>NZ_JRVL01000054.1:0-46246 GCF_054823985.1 Acinetobacter sp. GN11
TGCAATTGCTACGTTTAATGACTCTTGTCCACCTGGTTGTGGAATAGTCACTGATTGTGCGTGCTCTAAGGCGTAATCACTTGCACCTTGGCCTTCATTTCCTAAAATCCAGACACAAGGTTGAGAAAGATCTTGTGAATAGAGGCTTGTTGAGTGATGAGAGCTTGTAACAAAAACTGGGATTCTAAATTTCGGAAGAATATCTGTGAGCTGGAAGTTTTCAAAACAATGTAAGCTAAAATGAGCTCCCATACCTGCTCTTAAAACTCGTGGAGACCAAAGTGATGCAGAACCTTGTGTGCAAATGATTTGCTTAATATTTGCTGCTGCTGCTGAACGTAGCAATGTGCCTACGTTACCTGGATCTTGTATATTCTCCAGAATTAAAGTATCTACTTTATAGTCAATTGTTGATGCAGTTTTAGGCAAATCAATAATAGCTAAACAAGGTAAGCTCGTGCCTAATGTGCTCAAATCTCTATATAAGACTTCACTAATAACAAAGATATGACCTTGATGCAGTTCTATTATTTTTTTTAAATCAGCGTGTTCTAATGCTTGTTCTGTAGTAAATAAAGAAAAAATCTTCTTTTGCTGTTGTAACCACGTTAAACAGAGATGGGTTCCTTCAAGGACTGTTTGTTGGTGCTTTTTTCGAGCGCTATTAAGTTCAATTAATCCACGCAAATGTTTAATTTTTGCATTGTCTTTTGATTCTAAAAAAATAACCGCCATGAGAAAATATCCAACAAAAGGGCACCATCATACTATGATGCCCTAAATAATTAAATTATTAATGATAGCTTGTTACACGCTCAACTTCATTTTTAGAACCAATAATTACAGGAACACGTTGGTGAAGCTCTGTTGGTTCAATATCTAAAATGCGAACACGGCCTGTAGTTGATGTGCCACCTGCTTGTTCAATGAGCATACTCATTGGGTTTGCTTCATACATTAAACGTAAGCGACCCGCTTTTTTCGGATCTTTTAAGTCGTATGGATAAAGGAAAATACCGCCGCGGCATAAAATACGGTGAATATCACCCACCATACATGCTACCCAACGCATGTTGAAATCTTTTTCACGAACAGATGTTTTACCAGCAAGTAATTCATCAATATATTGTTTTACAGGTTCTTCCCAATGACGCTGGTTAGACGCGTTAATTGCAAACTCTTGAGTATCTGCTGAAACTTGAACATTGTCAGTAGTTAGTAAGAATGTTTGAGTTTCTGGGTCTAGAGTAAAGAATACTACGCCATTTCCTACAGTTAAGGCCATCATGGTTGATGGACCATAAAGTACGTAACCAGCAGCAACTTGCTGTGTACCCGCTTGCATGAAATCTTCTGCTTGGGTTACCGCATTTTTTGCAGGCAGGATAGAGAAAATTGTGCCTACACACATATTGATATCGATATTGCTTGAGCCGTCTAATGGATCAAATAACACTAAATATTTACCATTTTCTTGTGCAGGTGTGAACTCATCAAGCTCTTCAGAAGCGAGGCCACCCACTTGTGGATGAACTTTTAAAGCATCAATTAAATAGTCATTTGAAATCACATCAAGTTTTTTCTGTGTTTCACCTTGAACATTTTCATTACCAGCACTACCCAAAATACCAGCGAGTGCACCTTTTTGTAAGGCTTGATCGATCGTTTTACAGGTAGTGGCGATAGTGTCGATGACTTGAGCCAACTCAGGTGTTAGATTCCCTTTTTGTTGTTGTAAAAATTGGGACAATGTGAGGTTGGACATATAAAATAGCTCCTGTGCTTCAAGCATCAAAATGAGTCAGATAAATACGAGGCATATTCTAGATGAGAATGTCACAAAATAAAAATTATCTTACTTTATTTGTGTTGGATTTATGCTTACAACCCCCATTTTAAATGGTATGTTCATTATATAACAACGGACTGTATATTTTTAGGAGAATCGAAATGACTACAAAGAAGTTTGATGCGACCCCAACAGCAGGTGAACCAATCAATCTAGATGAAATTTCGAAAGAGAATGTTCAGGAAGCTTGGAAAGATTATGAGGCAAAACCTGAATATAAAGATTTTAATAAGCATGATTTGATTGAATCTATGCAACATACTGAAGAAGAAAAGAAATCTTCTTAAGTTTTGTTGTTATAAAAAAACGCTCATATTTTATGAGCGTTTTTTTATGCATATGCCTTATTTTAATAAAGGAGGCACTGCTTCGTAATTAATTTCAACGCGGCGATTTTCTTTCCACGCAGATTCATCATGTCCTGCATTAACAGGCGCTTCTTTACCATAGCTTACAGCTTCAAGTTGCTGTGGGTTTACACCATTGGTAATTAAGTAGCTTTGTACAGCTTTAGCACGACGCTCGCCTAAAGCCATATTGTACTCACGTGTACCACGTTCATCTGTATGGCCAGTTAATGCAACTTTTGAATTTGCATTTGCCATAAGGAATTGAGCGTGAGCTTGAAGCGTTTGATAGTCTTCAGTAGATAAATCACTGCTGTCATAATCAAAATGAACAACGCGTTTTGCCAAAGCAGCTTTATTTGCTTCAGTTACACCTTTCGATGAAGCACCAGCCAAATTTTGAGCATTTAATGCCGCATCTTCACTTAAACCAGATGTGTTAACTGTACTTGGATTTGTGCCAGTTGCAGTAGTTGCTGCTGGTTTGCGGCTAGCACAACCCGTCATTACAAGTGCTACGCTAAGAAAGGGTAAAGCTAAATATTTGATTGATTTCATGATCATCTCCATCAATGGAATTAAAAGTTATTTTGGTGCCCAAGCTGGTTCACGTACTTCACCTTGTTCGCTTGGTAAATTCATACGGAAACGTCCATCAGTAGACATGATAGATAACAAGCCACGGTTGCCTTCACGAGTCGCGTAGACCACCATTTGCCCATTCGGTGAGAAACTTGGTGATTCATCTAAACTGGTTGGAGTAAGAATATTGGTGATACCAGTATTAATATCTTGAATTGCAACTTTATAACTGCTGCCACTTGGGCGATGAACAAGAGCAATCTTTTTGCCATCTGCGCTCAAAGTTCCGCGTGCATTAAATGATCCTTTAAAGGTTAGACGTTTTACTGAACCATCAGCAAAGGTATAACGATAGATTTGGGCAGAACCACCACGGTCAGAAGTGAAAATAAACGATTTTCCATCTGGTGTATAACGTGCTTCTGTATCAATTGCCGAGTCATTTGTCATACGTTTGACTTGGCGAGTTGATAAGTCCATTTGATAGATTTCTGGATTGCCATTCATAGATGCTGTAAATAGCATTGATTGGCCATCAGGTGAAAAACTCGGTGCGCCATTTAGGCCTTTAAAGCTAGTGAGTACTTCACGTGTTCCAGTAGATAAATCTTGTAGATAAATTGCTGGACGTTTGGTTTCAAAAGAAACATAAGCAATTTTCTTGGCATCTGGTGTCCATGCCGGAGAAAGAATTGGGTCACGAGATGACAAAACAGTTTTTGGCTGTTCACCATCGGTATCTGCAATTTGTAAAGTATAACGCTCTGCAGGAGTTGCTGGATTTCTGAGTACATATGCTATACGGCCACTAAAATCACCCGGAATGCCAGTAAGTGCCTGATAAATAGCATCACTCACCATATGACCAGCTTGGCGTATGCGTGAAGCAGGAACATTTAAAAGTTCATTTAAAATGTATTGCTGCTTTTGTACATCATAAAGTTGGTAATGAACTTCAAAACCTGTAGCTGTTTGTTTAATTTGTCCAGTAACTACATATGGAATTCCGGCAGCTTGCCAGTCAGACGCTTGAATCTGATTGATTGCAGCATTGGCAGGTAAATTTTTAGATGAGCTTGTAAAGCGTCCAGAACGGTTTAAGTCAGTTTCAACAATAGGAGAGAGCCCATTGTCATTGTTAAACGGGACAATAGCAATTTTAGGTGCCTGATCTGGTGCTTTAGCAATTTCCAGATATAACTGGGCAAAAGCAGTTGTAGAAGCAATAGGGCTTAAGGCTGTGATCAATGCTAAAGATAGCAGGTGTTTGCGGCTCGTATTCATAAGTTTAAAGTCATAGCTGGTATTTTTGTGACTGTTGATTTTGTAGCATAGTTACATGCCTTAAACTATTTAAAGCATGTAACTCTTTCAAAATTATTGCGCTCTAAATGTAGAGTTAACGCTTCTTGCTTCGCGCCTTGCATCTGGGTCTGATGGCATAGGATATGGCGCAGAGGCTTGAATTGCGGCCTTAATACTTGCATCTAAAGCATCATCGCCACTTGAACGCGTGATCACGATAGAATTAACGCTACCTGAGTCTGAAAGGGTAAAACGAACACCAACTGTTTTACCACTACTGCCAGTCGGGACATCCCAAGAGCGTCGAATTTTTTGTTCAAAATCGCGTCTAGCTGAAGAAGCAATTTTTTTAGCTTCGGCTTTCTTCTGAGCTGCTTCTTCTTGAGCTTTTTGGGCAGATGCAGCTTTTGCTTCGGCCTCAGCTTCAGCTTTTCGTTTAGCATCGTCCGCAGCTTTTTGCTGCTTAGCTTTTGCATCAGCTTCAGCTTTTTGTTGCTTGGCTTTTGAGTCAGCTTCAGCTTTACGTTTAGCATCATCAGCAGCTTTTTGCTGCTTAGCTTTAGCGTCTGCTTCAGCTTTGCGTTTAGCATCGTCATTGGCTTTTTGTTGTTTAGCTTTCGAATCTGCTTCGGCTTTACGCTTAGCATCTGCTTCAGCTTTACGTTTAGCATCGTCATTAGTCTTTTGCTGTTTAGCTCTAGCATCGGCCTCAGCTTTACGCTTAGCGTCTTCATTAGCTTTTTGCTGTTTAGCTTTAGCGTCTGCTTCAGCTTTACGTTTAGCGTCTTCAGCAGCTTTGCGTTTAGCATTAGCATCTTGTTGTGCTTGAAGTTTAGCATTTTCGGCTTTTTGAGCCTCACGTTTCAGCTTTGCCTCTGTCTCTGCTTTTCGCTTAGCCTCTTCAGCGACTTTTTGTCTAGCCTTAGCATCTGCTTCAGCTTTCGCACTTTGTTCGGCTTTGCGTTTTTGTTCAGCTTCCGCTCTTGCTTTAGCTTCAGTTTGACGTTTAGCTTCAGTTTGCTGCTTTTGTGCTTCCTCTATACGTTGCTGTTCAGCCGCTTGTTTAGCTTCTGCTGCTTCTTCAGCTTTACGTTTTTGTTCAGCCAATTTTGCTTGCTGTGCCTGTTCGGCCTTTTGCTTTTGAGCAGCAAGTTGTTGAGCTGTTGGAGGAGGGGGCGTAGCCGGAAGATTTTGAGGAAGAGTTTCATCCACAATAGGGGTTAACACCTCTTTTGCTTCATTTGTAGCTGTAGTCTGTTGTTCAACTTCTTTGGCTAATGGAGGCGGTAAATCTTCTGGCTTAACTAAAATAGTTGTTAGCTTTTTTGGCTGTTCAGGTGGTTTACTCAAGCCTAAAAAAAGCAAGCCAACAATGGCAATTGCATGAACTCCTAGTGTAAAGCTCAATGCAATCGCATTTTGTTTAAAGTGTGGCTTTTGATTTATATTCATAGCTTATTTTAAAGGCTCTGTCAGAAGGCCAACTTGAGTTAAACCTGCTTCTTGTAAACTTGCCATCAATGATACGACTTCTCCATAAGGACGAGACTTATCACCATTGACTAAAACTGTAAGTTGTTTATTTTCTTGTTCAGCTTGTTTTTGAGCATTGCTTAAAACTTCTTCAAGTTTTTCACGAGATAAAGGTTCACTATCTTTGTAATCTTCATATTGAAGATAAATATTGCCATCTTTACCAATCGTTACCATGGCTGGCATATCTTTTGATTCGATTGGATGGTTATTTGCTTGAGGTAAATCGACTTTAATACCACTGGTAATCATGGGTGCAGTCACCATGAAAATAACCAAAAGTACAAGCATAACGTCAATATAAGGTACGACGTTCATATCACTTTTCAGTGGTTTTTTTATGCGCTCAAAGCGCCCTGAACGCTGAATTGCCATTATGCATCTTCCTGTGATGAACCCACAGACTGACGTTGCAATAAAGCAATCATCTCTTCAGCAAATAAAGCACGATCAGAGTAAACACTTTCGCTTTTAGAAGTGAAATGGTTAAAAGCCAATACAGCAGGAATTGCAGCAAATAAACCAATTGCGGTTGCAATAAGTGCTTCGGCAATACCTGGTGCAACAGTTGCTAGAGTAACTTGATCAACAGCAGCTAAACCGATAAAGGCATTCATAATCCCCCAAACGGTACCGAATAGACCGATGTAAGGAGCTACAGAGCCGATACTTGCTAAACTACCTAAGCCATATTCCAGATGGCTTTGATCACGGCTCAAACCTACACGTAAAATACGTTCAGTCCCTTCAATTGTCTGTGAAACAGGGGCTTGACGTTTTTTAAGTTTAAAAAATTCACTCAATCCTTGATAAAAAATATCTTCAAGACCTGAGCGTTTTGAGTTGAGCTGAGCATTGTTGTAAAGCGTATTGAGTTCAGCACCAGACCAAAACATTTTCTGGAAATGTTCATCTTCTTGATGTGCTTTTTTATAACTCATATGTAACTTGGCAATCAGATACCAACTAAAGATTGATGCTAACAATAAAATTAGCATGACCAACTGAACGACTGGACTTGCCTGTAAAATAAGGTCAGAAATATGCAGGGTTGATTCAATGTTTGTTGCCATAGTTACATATGCCGGTTGTTTTTTTAGTCTTGTTCCAATTCTTTACGAATAAGATCACGTATTTCTTCTGGAAGACGACGAGCTACAAGTTCTTTGCTTAAACATGCCAACTCAACCTCGCCAGAAGCAAGCAAGATTTCACCACGATAAATATTTTGTTGCAACACAAATGACGCAGCTTTACATGAAACTACACGTGCTGTAACAGTAATTAAATCATCCATTAAAATAGGACGCATGTATTTTACGTCAATTTTGTGTACGACAAAGTTGTAGTCTTTTTGATGCCAGTAATGA
The DNA here is from genome assembly GCF_054823985.1 of Acinetobacter sp. GN11. Classification (NCBI taxonomy): domain Bacteria; kingdom Pseudomonadati; phylum Pseudomonadota; class Gammaproteobacteria; order Moraxellales; family Moraxellaceae; genus Acinetobacter; species Acinetobacter sp. GN11. The sequence goes on from NZ_JRVL01000054.1 coordinate 6,987, forward strand.
TCAACGCCAGAAGCACGGAGCCATTCAGTACGGGTACGTTCCATATAGCGAATGTGGTTGGCATGGTAAACAATACCACCTGCGTCCGTATCTTCAATATAAACACGAATGTTGAATTCAAAATGATTCGCCATGAGAGGATTCCGTTTTAGTTCACTATAGAGCTTTGCATTTAAAATATGACTGCTGAATAAAACATCAATTTTATTCGAAGCCACGTATATGCTTTAAATACGGGGCAGTTTAGCAGATTGCATACTAAGTCCTATGGCACAACCTTTCAATTGCGATTGCTGTATTTTTGGTCTAAAAACGCTACATCTCATGGCTAGCATGCTTTTAAATTATGACGGTTTCCATGTGGTTTGAACTTGTTTTGACATATTCGGATAATCTAATACGAATCTTACATGTAACTCAGTCCCTGTTTTTAAGGCCTTGTCATCTACAATAAAATAAGGATTATGATTCGGTGCAGCCTGAGTTAAGTCCTGATTTTCTGGTGTAGCTCCTAAGAAAACAAAGAATGATGGCATCAGTTTGCCATAATAGGCGAAATCCTCACTAGCGCTTGCATTATGGTCAAGCACATGCAGTTTTGAAGCTCCTGCAACTTTGGCTAATGTTGGCTGAATAAGTTGAGTAAGGGTTTTATCATTCATGGTTACTGGTGCATAAGGTGCAATTTCAACTTTAGCAGTTACATCATTGGCTTGAGCATTATGCTCTATCATGACTGGTAAACTTTTTAAGATATTATTTCTTATTTCTTCGTTATTAGAGCGAATAGTACCGATCATATTGACCTGTTCGGGAATCACATTTCCTGCTGTACCACCTTGAATATTGCCAATACTGACCACGCCCATACCTTGGGTTAGATCTGTTCTTCGGCTAATCAGACTTTGCAAATTGTTAATCATTTGTGCCGATGCATAAATTGGATCTTTACCTAACCAAGGGGTAGAGCCATGGACCTGTTTACCATTGACCTGAATACGTAAGTGATCTGCACTATTTAAAATGGCGCCGTCTTTATAGTAAAGGTGCCCACTTTTCATGCCCGCCATGACATGCATTCCAAAAATAGCTTCAGGTTTATAGTCTTTAAATGCGCCGTCTGCGATCATTTTTCTAGAACCGATTTGATCGCCATGAGTAAAATTATCTATATCTGCACCACCTTCTTCAGCAGGTTGGAAAACAAAAACAACTGTGCCCGATATTTTATCTTTATTAGCAGCCAGAATTTTTGCTGCGCCTAATAACATTGCAGTGTGTGCATCATGTCCACAAGCATGCATCACATAAGTTTCTTTGCCTTGATAAATTGCTTTTTGTTTACTTGCAAAGGGAACACCGCTTTTTTCTTCCATTGGCAGAGCATCCATATCCGCTCGAAGTGCGATGATAGGGCCGGGTTTGTCACCTTTTAAAATGCCGATGACCCCTGTTTTTGCATAACCAGTTTTGACCTGAATGCCATAAGATTTCAATTCTTTTTGAACAAGGGCAGATGTTTTAAACTCCATATTGCCGAGTTCCGGATGTTGGTGAATGTTTTGTCTTAGCTGAATAATCTGATTTTCATTTTGTTGAGCAGCATCGTTGACCCAATCTGCTAGGCTTAGCTGACTTATGAGGGCGAGTGGCAAAAATAAAGCGGCTTTCTTATACATGTCCTTATCCTAGAAATATTATTGTTCATAAGATTTAATATCTTAATTTCTTATAGTTCAGTTTTTAAAAATATTAAAAAATCAATAAGGTATAAAGAAAGACTTAAAAGGTATCGAGTCGCTAATTGATTGATAAGACAATTATTACTTTAGTTAAATAGAATAGTTAAATTAAAAAAAGGAAGAGAAAATTCTCTTCCTTTGGCTAGTTTTTAGGCTCAGGTGGCGTTAGTCCAAACTGTAAATAAGATTGATTGGTAGCAATACGACCTCGAGCAGTACGCATCACATAACCTTGTTGAATTAAATACGGTTCAAGAACGTCTTCAAGAGTGCCGCTATCTTCAGCCATTGCTGCTGCTAGCGCTTCAACTCCAGCAGGACCACCATCAAAACGCTCTAGTAGCATGCTCAAATAACGTCGGTCTAGGGTGTCTAAGCCTGCCTTGTCAACATTGAGCATATCAAGAGCACGTTGCGCCATGTCATGGGTCACTTCACCTGTACCTTTTACTTGTGCATAGTCGCGCACACGACGTAATAGACGATTGGCAATACGAGGTGTTCCACGTGCACGACGTGCAACTTCTTCTGCACCCTCAACTGTAATGGGTACATTCATTAAGTTTGCAGAGCGTGACACAATATGAGTTAGGTCTTCTACAGAGTAAAACTCAAGACGTTGTACAATACCGAAACGGTCACGTAGAGGAGAGGTAAGCAAGCCCGCACGTGTAGTCGCAGCGACGAGTGTAAAAGGTGGTAAATCCAGTTTGATTGAGCGAGCAGCAGGACCTTCACCAATCATAATATCTAATTGGTAGTCTTCCATCGCTGGATAAAGAATTTCTTCAATAACTGGAGAAAGACGGTGAATTTCGTCAATGAACAAGACATCGCCTTCTTCAAGGTTGGTAAGCATTGCAGCTAAGTCGCCCGCACGCTCCAAAACTGGCCCCGAAGTAGATTTAAGATTACCACCCATTTCTCGCGCAATAATATTTGCAAGTGTGGTTTTACCCAAACCGGGTGGACCAAAAATCAGCGTATGATCGAGTGCTTCACCACGACCGCGAGCTGCGCCAATGAAAATTTCCATTTGCTCGCGTACTACAGGTTGCCCAATATAGTCGGCAAGTGAAGTTGGTCGAATCGCCCGATCAAAATGATCTTCTGGTTTTTCTGCTCCACTGATTAGACGATCTTGCATAAGTGTTTTACTTCATCATTGATTTAAGAGCAGCACGAATAATATCGGCTGATTCGGTGTAATCGGCTTTAACCGCAGCAACAGCTTTTTGTGCCTCAAGTGGCTTGTAACCTAACGATTGCAAGGCCGCTTCTGCTTCTGCGACAGGCGAGTTTGCAGCAAACTGAATTTGAGGTAGGGTAGCTGAAGTAGAAGTCCCTTGAGCTAATGTTTTGAAACGGTCACGAAGCTCAATCATTAAACGCTCAGCTGTTTTTTTGCCAACACCTGGGACCTTTACTAATGTGTTGATATCGTCATGCTCAATTGTATGCACAAGTAACTCAACACTTAACGTTGATAGAATCCCTAATGCCATTTTCGGGCCTACACCATTCACTTTTAATAAGGTGCGGAAAATTATTTTTTCTTGAGCATCACTGAAACCATAGAGCTGTTGAGCATCTTCACGGACAACCAAATGCGTCCATAACGTAACTTTTTGGCCTTTTTGTAATTGGCAAAATGTTGAAAGTGGCGTATCAATTTCATAACCCACACCATTTACATTTAGTAAGACAGTAGGGGCTTCTAAGGCAAACACTTCGCCAATTAAACATCCGATCATAGAGTAATTTCACTTATTCATAACTGTAAATCTGGTCGCTCTAACATTCATTGAAAACGACACATGTTTTATTTCTTTCTATATCAAGCCAGCTTAAAACAAGCCAATTTTATTACCTTGTAGCTCTTGAGCCAAGCTATAAGCCTGATGATCTGAGAACTTACTGATAATATCGAGTACTTGCATAATATTACTGTAATGATTATTGCTAAAGTTAGCACCATACAGATTAAGGATAGACATTAAACGTTGTTCTTTAAAGCTTAAAGATTTATGGGGGGTGGTCAGAGGTACAAATGCATCCAGAATTGTTTGCAAACTTTGGTGAGCAATAATTTCTAAACCAGACTTTTGTGGATGTTCAAAAATTTTATCACGCGCCAGATTTTTGGCTGTTTCGATACCAATTGCAATATCGGGTGAGCAATATTGTAAAAGGTTGCCTTTAAGCTGACCGGTAATAATTTCATAATGATGTTTAGCAAAGGCTGTGGTGACTTCATCAACTAGACGTTTCATGACACGACCACGTAATGCCGAAATCTTTTGTTGCCACGTACTATTTGGATGTGATAATTCTTCAGGCTGACCATAGTCGGCAATAAGATTTAAGAAAATTGGCTCAACTTCTTGGTAACTCAGCATATTTAAGATAATGCCATCTTCTAAGTCAATTAAGGCATAGCAAATATCATCCGCAGCTTCTAACAAATAAGTCAGTGGGTGACGACAATAATGATATTCACCTAACTGAATAAGTCCGAGCTGTTCGGCAATCTGTTTTAAAATTTCTTTTTCAGATTGATAACAACCAAACTTTGCTCGTTGATGAGAAGGGCGATCCCCTTGTGATGCAATGGTTTTTGAAAGCCATGGATACTTTAAATAAGCCCCTAAGGTTGCATAGGTTAAACGCATACCTCCATCATTTGGATGATAGTCAATGCGGCTTAATAAACGTAATCCTTGAGCATTACCTTCAAATTGGCGAACATCTGCTTCTTCTTCAGGACTTAATTTTTTTAAAAAATCATTATGTGATGCGTCGTCAAACCATTCGCGAATCGCGTATTCACCTGCATGTCCGAAAGGTGGGTTGCCAATGTCGTGGGCCAGACAGGCTGCTTGAATAATTGCGCCAACATCAGCAGGAGAAATCCAAACGGGTAATTCATCTTTTATTTTTTCGGCGGCAAGCATGCCCATTGAGCGACCAATACAGGAAACTTCAAGAGAGTGAGTTAAACGAGTATGGATGCCATCATGCTGTGCGAGTGGGTGAACTTGTGTCTTACGGTTTAGCTGACGAAAACTTTGAGAAAATATAATGCGGTCATAATCTTTATGGAATGGGCTACGAGCCAGTTCTGTACTGCTTTTTTTACTACCTAAACGAACTGCAGAAAGCAGCTCTAACCAACGCATTTGTTCCATTTATCATTATTCAAAACTGTAAAACCTGATGATGCCAAAAAAAAGTTAAAAGCACTAGCTTGGTGCGACATAGTTTGTCTTAGTTCAGGTTTTATTATGTTATTGAACAAACATGAAACAATTTATTTTTAGCTAGAATGCCTAAAAAAATGATTTTGAACAAAAAACTACTCACTTCTTGCAGAATTAGGTTACAGAATACTGATTCTACATCTAGCTGATTTTAGCAAGAAGCAGTAGAATATGCGCTCTCTCTAAAGTCACATTGCGGTAAGGTTCACAAGACCTGCCCGTGGAGCCAAAATCAACATGTTTATCGTGGCCGGTGCAGCAGCACATTCTTCTTTTAAGAAAGCTCAACTATTAACACGTTTATCGTCAATTAGTTCTGTTCAATCTTTTGACAGCCAATGGGTCTATTTGTTTGATCAAGCGCTCAACGAGCAGCAACATCAATCTGCTTTGCAATTATTGAATGACGGTGAGTCTTTTGAACTTCGTCAATCTGCAAGTGATGAGATTCAGATTTTAGTGACACCACGTGTGGGTACTATTTCACCTTGGTCTTCTAAAGCAACTGATATTTTCAAAAACTGTAATACACCAGTACACCGTTTAGAACGTGGTCTTTTATTCACGTTAAAAGGTGTTACTGAAATTACGAATGAAGTTAAACAAGTACTTCATGACCGTATGACAGAAACAGTTTTTGCTCAAATTGATGATGCAAAAGCATTATTTTCAGAAACTGCTCCAAAACCACTAAATTCAATTGATATCTTGGGCCAAGGCAAAGAAGCTTTGGTTAAAGCTAACAATGAGTTTGGTTTTGCGTTATCTGAACAAGAAATTGATTACCTGACTGAAGCATTCGGTAAGCTTGGTCGTAATCCAAATGACATCGAGTTAATGATGTTTGCACAAGCAAACTCTGAGCACTGTCGTCATAAAATCTTTGGATCTGAATGGACAATTGATGGTGAAAAACAACCATTGTCATTGTTCCAGATGATTAAAAACACTTATAAAGAATCTCCAACTGATGTGTTATCTGCATATAAAGATAATGCTTCAGTAATTGTGGGTTATGACACGATGCGTTTTTATCCGAAAGCGGATGAAAATGGTCACTTTGTTTATAAATATAAGAGCCAAGCTGCTCATATTTTAATGAAGGTTGAAACTCATAACCACCCAACAGCAATTTCTCCATTTGCTGGTGCTGCAACTGGTTCAGGCGGTGAAATCCGTGATGAAGGTGCAACAGGTCGTGGTGGTAAACCAAAAGCTGGTTTAACAGGTTTCACAGTTTCGAACTTAAACATTCCTGGTTTTGAACAACCTTGGGAAGAAAACTACGGTAAACCTTCACGTATGGCATCGCCATTACAAATCATGATTGAAGGTCCATTAGGTGGCGCGGCATTTAACAATGAATTCGGCCGTCCTGCATTAAATGGTTATTTCCGTACTTTCGAACAAAATGTAAATGGTGAAGTGAAAGGCTTCCACAAGCCAATCATGATTGCTGGTGGTTACGGTAATATCCGTCCAGACCATGTAGAAAAAGATGCGATTCAACCAGGTGATTTACTCATTGTCTTGGGTGGCCCTGCAATGTTGATCGGTCTTGGTGGTGGTGCTGCATCTTCAGTAGATAGCGGTACAATGGGTGAAAGCCTTGATTTCGCATCTGTACAACGTGAAAACCCAGAAATGGAACGTCGTTGTCAAGAAGTGATCGATACTTGCTGGCGTTTAGAAGATTTCAACCCAATCGTTTCTGTACATGACGTTGGCGCGGGCGGTCTATCGAATGCTATGCCTGAACTTGTGAATGATCATGAGTTAGGTGCAGTTCTTGACCTTCGTAAGATTCCTTCATTAGAACCAGGCATGAGCCCAATGGAAATCTGGTCAAATGAAGCACAAGAGCGTTATGTTCTTGCTATTCGTCCAGAATCTTTAGAGCAGTTCGAAGCAATCTGTGCACGTGAACGTTGTCCGTTTGCTGTATTGGGTGAAGCAACTGAAGCACGTCACTTAACAGTTGAAGATCCATTGTTCCAAAATGATGCTGTTGATATGCCAATGCAGGTAATGCTTGGTGGTACGCCACGCATGCAACGTTCTTATGAAACTACTGAACGTAGTGGCGATGATTTTGACGCTTCAAAAGTTGATTTGAAAGATGCGATTTTCCGCGTATTGAAAAATCCTACAGTTGCGTCTAAGTCATTCTTGATCACAATTGGTGACCGTTCAATTACAGGTATGGTTGCTCGTGATCAAATGGTTGGTCGTTGGCAGGTTCCTGTTGCAGATGCAGCAGTAACGACAACAAGTTTGCAAGGTTTCACTGGTGAAGCAATGGCAATGGGTGAACGTCCCCCAGTTGCATTGTTAAATCCAGCTGCATCTGCTCGTTTGGCAGTTGCTGAAGCAATTACCAATATTGCATGTGCAAACATTGAACAAATTAGCGATATCAAACTTTCTGCAAACTGGATGGCTGCTGCTGGTCAAAAAGGTGAAGATCAAGCATTGTTTGAAGGCGTGAAAGCAATTGGTATGGAAATGTGTCCTGCTTTAGGAATTGCGATTCCAGTAGGTAAAGACTCACTTTCAATGCGCACGACTTGGAATGACAACGGTGAAGATAAAGCCGTAACTTCTCCAATGACGGGTGTAATTACTGCATTTGCTCCAGTAACTGATGTTCGTAAGACCTTAACACCCGAACTTAAAAATTTAGAAGATTCAGTACTTGTACGTATTGATTTGTCTAAAGGTCAGTTCCGTTTAGGCGGTTCGATTCTTGCTCAAGTATATAAAGCAATCGGTTCAATCACTCCGGATGTTGATAGTTTTGATGATTTCAAAGCGTTCTTCGCTTTAATCCAAGACTGGAACAACCGTGGTTTGATTCAGGCTTACCATGACATCGGTGATGGTGGTTTATTAGCTTCTGTAGCTGAAATGATGTTTGCTGCACGTTTAGGTGTTGCGTTAGAAAACCAGACTACTGCGGGCTTATTTGCAGAAGAAATTGGTGCAGTACTTCAAATCAAAGCAACTGATTGGGACGCTTTGCAAGCAGAAATCGCAGCTTCTAGCTTAAAAGATGCAATTGCTGTAGTTGGTCGTGTAAATAACTCAGATCAATTATCTGTAAATGGTTTAACTTTAGATCGTGCTGAATTACAACAAGCTTGGTCTGAGGTATCTCATCAGATCCAACGTCTGCGTGATAACGTAGAAACTGCTGATCAGGAATTTTCATTAATTACTGACAATGCGCATAAAGGTTTGATTGCTAAACCAACATTCGACTTGAATGAACCTGTTGAAGCACCGTTCATTAATACACGTCGTCCTAATATGGCAATCTTGCGTGAGCAAGGTGTAAACGGTCATATTGAAATGGCGGCAGCTTTCGACAAAGTTGGTTTCAATACGATTGACGTACACATGAGCGACTTACTTGCTGGTCGTGTAAGCCTAAGTGATTTCGAAGGTTTAGTGACTTGTGGTGGTTTCTCTTACGGCGACGTAATGGGCGCAGGTGGTGGTTGGGCAAAATCAGTATTGTTTAATGCTAAATTACGTGATCAGTTTGAGCAATTCTTCCATCGTGAAGAAACATTCAGCTTAGGTATCTGTAATGGTTGCCAGATGTTGTCACAATTAGCGCCGCTTATTCCGGGTACTGAGCACTGGCCACGTTTCCACCGCAATATGTCAGAAGTTTTTGAAGCTCGTAGCGTAAACGTTCGTGTTGAAAAATCTGTTTCTGTATTACTTGATGGTATGGAAGGTTCAATCTTACCGATTGCTGTTGCACATGGTGAAGGCCGTGCTGTTGCAAGTGAAAGTGCTCTTGCTGGCTTAAATGCTGGTAACCAAGTTGCATTGCGTTATGTTGATAGCCACGGTAACCCGACTCAACATTACCCATTGAACCCGAATGGTTCACCTGAAGCGATTACTGGTGTTACTTCTAAAGATGGTCGTGCAACGATTATGATGCCGCATCCAGAGCGTACCTTCCGCGCGCTTCAGCATTCTTGGAAACCAGAAGAGTGGACTGAAGACGGTGCATGGTTACGTATGTTCCGTAATGCTCGTAAGTTTATTGGTTAATATAAAAATTGAAATAAGCCACCGTAAGGTGGCTTATTTGTATGTAGTACAATCTAAATAGAATAAATAGTAGAGAAGAAAAATGAAATCAAAAATCCATTTCCGTGAATTTGCATTGCTCATGGCATTGCTCATGTCGATTGTTTCTTTTTCGATAGATGCAGTTTTACCTGCTTTAGGTGAGATTGGCCGTATTTTTGAATTAAAAAATAATAACCAGTCGCAGTGGGTCATTATTGGTATCTTTTCTGGCATGACCATTGGGCAGCTTATTGCGGGGCCTCTATCCGATGCGATTGGCCGTAAACGCATTTTATTCACAGGAATTATTATTTATTTTCTGGGAAGTTTATTGTGCTTTACAACACAAAGTTTTGAGTGGTTTTTAGTTGGTCGCTTTATTCAAGGTATTGGTGTTTCAGGGCCTTATGTTGCTACTATTTCAATTGTTAGAGATAAATACAGCGGAGCTCAAATGGCTCGCATCATGTCTTTAATTATGATGGTATTTATGGTGGCTCCAGCAGTTGCACCGAGTTTAGGGCAACTCATTATTCATTTCTTTGGTTGGCGTGAGATTTTTGTTTTATATATGGTTTATGCCACAGTGATTGGAGCATGGGTTGCTTTACGGTTAGAAGAAACCTTACTTCCTGAAAATCGTTTACCTATGCGGTTGCAAGCTTTTCAAGAGGGCTTTAAAGAAGTTGTAAGTAATAAAACCACCATGAGCTATTTGCTATGCGCAGGCTTTTGTTTTGGTGGATTCATTGGTTATTTGGGAACTTCTCAACAAATTTTTATGCAGCAGTTTGGTAAAACAGGACAAGAGTTTAGTGCATATTTTGCCGTGCTTGCTGGTGTGATGGGAATCGCCTCATTTACAAATTCAAAAATTGTTATGAAGTTTGGTATGCGTCCAATCTGTATTTATGGCTTTTTAGGCTTGTGCTTAATTTCTTTGATTTTCTTGGGAATTCAGCTTTTAGGCGTAGCTGTATCATTCTGGATGTTTATGCTTTATGCCTGCATTTTGTTTTTATTATTTGGAACTCTATTTGGTAATTTAAACGCGATTGCGATGGAACCAATGGGGCATGTCGCTGGAATGGCATCGGCTATTATTGGTGCAGCTTCTTCAATATTGTCACTTATTCTTGCCTCTATTATTGGGCAGTTATATAACGGTACATTAATTCCAATGACCTGTGGTTTTACCATTTTGTGTGGTTTGGCTTTTGCGATGACAATATATGAGAACAGACATTTAAAAAAATTGAGTGCTTAAGAATATAGCTGTAAAGATAGTTCTATGATTTTAAAAATTTTCTTCACACCCTGAATTATATATTGATGAGGAAGCTCTTTAAGAGTTTCTAAAAACGTATAGGAGTATAGACAACTTACTATTTAATCACTTATGCTCTATTCGATGTTGGTTCAATTTTTGCTTTCTCTGTAACAACGATAAAAATCGGAGATCAAAATGATGAAAAATGAAAATCATATAAAAACGTTTTATAAAAAAGATAAGGGCTGGCAATTGTTTGGTTTAGCGCTTGCCATTCAAATACTCTTTATTGGAGTAAATTATTTAGTAATGATGAGCTGATTTTGCTTGTTGGGCTTTTTTAACGGTATGATTTAAAGCATGTTCACTAGTTTTGAGTCATTTTGCTCATGTTAAAGCTGATTTATTACGTACCTGAGTCACATCTTGAGTCGACTAAACAAGCCATTTTCTCTGCTGGTGCAGGCGGTATTGGTAATTATGAACACTGTGCATGGCAAGTGAAAGGAATAGGGCAGTTTAAGCCAGTCAAAGGCGCAGATCCTTATATCGGAGAGTTGGGTGAACTCGAACAAGTCGAAGAATGGCGTGTGGAAACTATTGTGATTGAAGAAAGCGCAAGGGCTGTAGCGAAAGCATTAAAGGCAAGCCATCCTTATGAAGAGCCTGCCTTTGAGTTTATTCAAATCATAGAAATTGATTTTAATTAAATTGAGAGAAATCGGGTTTACGCTTTTGCATAAATGCTTGTACTGCTTCTAGCATTTCAGGTGAGTGAACGCGCTGCATAAAGATTTCAGCTTCATGATCAATACATTCAATAATCTGTTCTAAATTATGCTTCATAAGCGCTTTTGTCTGCTTTAATGATGCGAGAGGCAAAGCTGCTAAATGCTGAGCTGTTGCCTGCGCAGATGCGTAAGAATCTTCAACTACTTCATTCACTAAGCCAGCTTGTACTGCGGTTTCAGCATTGAACTTTTTTGCAGTAAGCAGAAGTTCTGCTGCTTTGTGATAACCCGCTTGTTGGATGAGTAATTGACTTGCACCACCTTCTGGAGAAAGGCCAAGACTTACAAATGGAATTTGGAATAGGGCAGTGTTGTCAGCAAAAACTAAATCTGCGTGTAATAAAATCGTAACGCCAATTCCAATTGCCACACCTTTTACTGCAGTAATAAGTGGTTTTGAGAATTTCGCAGCCGCTTTAAGTAGAACGAATGGCGGAACTTCTCCAGCTGGACCCATGTTAGGATTTTGTACAAAACCCATAAAATCTTTCATGTCATTGCCAGCGGTAAAATCTTGCTCTACACCACGTAGAATGACTACTCGAATATCTTTATTAAGGTCGGCTTCATTCATTGCTTTGGCAATCCATAAATAAAGTTCGCCATAGAGTGCATTTTTTGCATCTGGGCGATTTATGGCTAAGGTGAGTACGCCACCTTCTAAATTTGCATTTAAATGTTGATGAGGTTGTTGAATACAGCTAAGTGTCATCGTACTATCCTTGCTTTAAACCACGTTGTTAATTTTTAGGTTCTCATTATGGCGCATATTTTTTGTAATGAGCGTTACTGATGAGTTCATAAAAAGTGAAAATCTAATTATGTATAAATTTGACTATCTCGTTTTTATAGGGCGTTTTCAACCATTTCATTTGGCTCATATGCAGACCATTGAAATTGCCTTACAACAAAGCCACTATGTGGTTTTGGCTCTAGGCTCTGCTCAAATGGAACGTAATATTAAAAATCCGTTCTTAGCAGTAGAGCGTGAGCAAATGATCTTGTCAAATTTTTCTCTAGAAGAACAAAAACGCATTCTTTTTGTGCATGTAGTAGATGTTTATAATGACGAAAAGTGGGTAAAACAAGTCAAAACTTTAGTGAATGGTGTGATTGAACCGAATTCAATCGTTGGCTTGATTGGACATTTTAAAGATGAATCTTCCTATTATTTGAGACTGTTTCCTGAATGGATTATGGTTGAGCTTGATAGCTTAAAAGATTCAATTTCGGCAACGCCAATGCGTGAAGCTTATTATCGGGGTGAAATCCAAACAGAATTTTTTCCTGTAGGAACCATTCGATTTTTAGATGAATTTAAAAATACTGAAGTTTATGCTGAACTCCAGCGCAAATATCTTATAGATGATAAAACCAATTTAAATTAACTCAGCTTGTGGTTCGTGTACTTGATAAAGATCTTGCCACTACATTTGTAGTCATTGATGAAGTTGAAACTGATAACTGGGGTGTTGCAGTGGAAACTGTTTCTGCAATACGAAAAAGACAAATTTTGAGTACTTAAAATGCAAAATAATCCTATTACTGAGATTCAGAAACAACTAGAGCAATATTTTGATGGTTTGTATTTTTGTGATGTGCAACTTCTGAGTAATGTTTTTCATCCTGATGCTATATATATCAATGTAACCGAGCAACCCGTACTAAGACTTAGTATGGCTGAATATTTTCCGATTGTTGCGAGTCGGATTTCTCCAGCTTCAAAGCAACAATCGCGACAGGATAAAATCAGTTCAATCAATTTGATTAATGAAGGGTTGGCGCTAGTACATGTTGAATGCGTTATCCACCCTAAATATTTTTATGATGCACTTACATTTGTGTTTGAAGATGATAAATGGAAGATTATATCGAAAGTATTCCATTATCAAATTTTAGCAGACTGAATAATTAAGCATCTGCCCAAAAGATAATTCGGTTGGAAAAAGGATCGGTGATACTGAGTTCTAGAGTTTCCCAGTCTGTTTTTTCAACCTGAGGTTTAGAAAATTTATAATCTTTTTGGCTTAGTTCACTGTGCAGCTCATAAATATGTTCCCAATAAATACGAATTGCACTATGTGGGCTTGCATCTCCAAAATGCTCAGATAGATGAATAACACAATCATCTTTAGAAATTTGTAAATATAACGGGAAGTTATCTTCAAATTGATGTTGCCAATCAAGCTGAAAACCTAAGAAATCAAGATAAAATGATTGAGCTAAATCAACATCAAAAATTCTTAAAATTGGGGTGATTGAACCTGATTGCATCATTTTTCCTTTTAACGTGTACCAAATTGTTGAGTCCAATAACTCTTTTGCTTTACAGAGTGATCAGAAGCACAAGCGATTGCGTAAGTTGTAAATCTTGGGTTCATTAGATTACTACAATGCAAAGGACTTGTTAGCCATTTAGACATAACTTGCCCTAAAGTTTTTTGACCACTGGCGACATTTTCACCATTGGCTTTACCAAGTGTATTGTAAAGCTTCAAACGTGATTTTAAGTCCAGACCCGTTGAGCCAACATGCCCGAGAAAGTTATGTGTTGCCATATCTTCACTATGAGAAAGTGCACCTTTATATAAATTATTACTCCAGCTCAATGGTTTGGTTGAGGTGAAATACTGCTGGCCACATTGACGTGATTGCTGTCGGATCTGATTAATTGTGTTCAGTACAGCTTGTTGATAGGCTGGGTTTTGTAAATCTTGGCAGCTTATTTCATTGGAATTTTTTTGAATTTGAGCAATTGATAGGGTGGTGTCACTGGGTATTGCTAATGTATTTGCACTACATGCACCGATCAAAAGAGTAGCAGGCAGCAAAGAGTAAGTTTTGAGTAGACTCATATCCATTGCCTTAAAATAATTATTCTAATATTTTTATGATACGCCAAAGTCAAATTGTTGGGTAATGCTTTGCAATAAAAAAAGCGAGTGTGAAACTCGCTTTTTTTATTGCAAAATTATTAAGCTGTTTGAAGGGCTTTTAAGTCTTCTAGAACTTGTTCTGCATGCCCAGCAGCTTTAACTTTACGGTAGCTTTTAACTAAAGTTTTGTTATGGAAAATGAAAGTAGAGCGTTCAATGCCCATTACTTTTTTACCATACATATTTTTTTCTTTAATTACATCGAAGTGCTTACACAATACTTCTTCTTTATCACTAATCAGATCAATAGTAAGCGCTTGCTTCTCAGTAAAGTTTTGATGTGCTTTTACCGAGTCGCGCGAAACACCAAAAATACGTGCATCTAAAGCTTCAAACTGATCTTTTAAACAAGAAAATCCAACGGCTTGTGTTGTACATCCTGGAGTTGAATCTTTAGGATAAAAATAAATGATTAACCATTCATTTTCGACCTTAGTCAAGTTCACTTCACCTTGTGTTGTTGGGAACACCTGATCTGGTAATTGGATATTCTCAGTCATTTTTCATCCTTCAAAAAGCTAAATTTGATCTAATTCAAGTGGTAAAAAAGCATATTCCTCATGATAAACAATATCGAGCTTTCTTACAGGAATTGGTTTGTTAAAAATTGGGCCATCAATCACAGTGGTATGAAACTCACCGCCTTCACCACATGGATCAATACCACGGTTTTCAAGTTCTTTTATATATTCTAAGGTTAAAGTTTTTCCTAAATCTTCAATTGTCATGCCTAATTTTAAGTTCACAGTCACAATGACACTACGAAAACCAAGATTGATAAACTCTTCAACAACCTCACGATGTGGACGTAGCCAAAGAGGCATTCCTAATTTGAGTTCCACTTGTTGAGTGATTCGATCATGCCAACACCCATGTTCAGGCATATCTAGATCACCTGTAACAAGTACTTCGGTACCTTGTTGTTTTGCTTGAATGAGTAATTCAATAAATTTGGTTTCATAGTCATTCCAGCTTGAAGAAGCCATGAATACGGGTAAGCCGATTGCTTTAGCTTGTGCTTGAATAATATCGAGTGGCATAGCATGTGAACGAGAGCGCTGGCCTTGTTCTTCTAGCATGACAATGAGTCCACTCACCGTACCAGTTTTCATTGCATGGTAGAGTGCAAGGGAGCTGTCTTTACCGCCACTGAAGGAGACAATAGAGGTCTTATTTATTGCGTTGGTTTTCCATTGTTCTTGCATGGTTTATTTCAGGTGAATTGTTCAAGTTCGATAAGATCATTTTAACAGAGCTACAAAAAAGCCTGCATAAATGCAGGCTTAATTTGGAATAACAAAAGCTTATTTTTTAGGAGCTTGTTGTTGAGCAGCTTTCATTGCATCTTCAGTTAATTTTTCAAGTTTAGTTGTTAACTGAGGACCGAAACATGCTTTAAGATCACGGTTTTGTTGTTGTACAAATCCTAGAGAGCTTGGGCTTTTCTTCGCATTGATTGCACTTTGGATTTCCCATTTTTGTGCT
Organism: Acinetobacter sp. GN11; assembly: GCF_054823985.1. Classification (NCBI taxonomy): domain Bacteria; kingdom Pseudomonadati; phylum Pseudomonadota; class Gammaproteobacteria; order Moraxellales; family Moraxellaceae; genus Acinetobacter; species Acinetobacter sp. GN11. The sequence goes on from NZ_JRVL01000054.1 coordinate 22,563, forward strand.
TCAGTCACTTTACCTTGTGCTTCAACTTGGCAGCTACAGAATTTGCTAACTTCAGATGAACTTAGTTTGCCGCCTTTAGCTGTTTGATCTTTACAAACGTTAACTAATGCACCTTTAACGTTGGTACTTTTATATGCTGCTTGAACTGGGTTTTCGGCAGCATGTGCTGCACCAGCCATAAGCGCAACTGTTGAAAACAAAGATGAAAGAATAAGATTTGATTTTAACAACTTCATAAATTTTACCTACTTATTACGGTATATAGCGTGTTGGGTCGGCAACACCGGCCTCGATAAAGCCTTCTTTACGCAAACGGCAACTATCACATTTGCCACACGCACGTCCTTGAGCATCTGCTTGGTAGCAAGATACCGTTTGACTATAGTCTACGCCATGTTCAATCCCTAAACGTATAATATTCGCTTTGGATAAATGTAACAGTGGTGTTTCAAACTTAAGTGGTTTTCCTTCTACGCCAGCTTTAGTTGCTAAGCGTGCCATATTGGCAAAAGCCTCAATAAATTCAGGACGACAATCAGGATATCCTGAATAATCAACAGCATTGATGCCAATAACAATCGCTTCAGCATTAAATACTTCGGCTGCGGCTAGAGCATACGAGAGGAAAATAGTGTTACGCGCTGGTACATAAGTTACAGGAATACCTTCTTGTAACTGTTCTGGTACGGCAATGTTGTGGTCTGTTAATGCAGAGCCACCTAAATTAGCCAAATCAATATTAATTACACGATGTTCAACACCTGCACGTTGAGCTAATGCTTTTGCTGCATCGAGTTCAGTGGTTGAGCGTTGACCATACATAAAACTAATAGCAATACATTCATAGCGTGCTTGTGCCCAAGCTAGGCAAGTGGTTGAGTCTAAGCCGCCTGAAAGCAAAACAATGGCACGAGGGCGCATATTTTTCTCCATATTCGGAATGATTTATTTTATTGAGTGATTAACGACCTGATTCATCGTTCCAAAGTAGTTTATGTAACTGAAGTTGGAAGCGAACAAGGAGTTTATCATCAAGTATCCACTGTGCCAGATCACGTGCTAGACGTGGCAGGCCAACAGCACCTTTTTCAACTGCAAAGGCAGGGGAGAACCAAACGGTACTGACTTTTTTATGCAGTTGATATTTTTCAACTTGCTGCTTTGACCATTCATAATCTTCGCGGTTACAAATGACGAATTTAATTTGGTCATGCAATGTTAAATGGTCAAGATTGCTGATGAGGTTACGATGTTCCTCACCAGAAGTTGGAGTTTTTAAATCAAGGACTTTAGAAACACGCGAATCTACTTTTGAGACATCGAGCGCGCCACTAGTTTCTAAAGAAACATCAAAGCCAGCTTCACATAGACGTTGTAATAAAATCAAACAGTTTGGCTGTGCAAGTGGTTCACCACCAGTTACACAAATATAAGGTGTTTGAAATTGGGTAGCTGTTTCAATGATATGTTCAAGTGAAAAACGTTCACCACCTTCAAAAGAATAAGTGGTATCACAATAGCTACAACGTAATGGACAGCCTGTTAGACGAATAAATACAGTCGGTAGGCCAGAGGCGTTTGCTTCACCCTGCAACGAGTAAAAAATCTCGGTAATGCGTAAACCGGACGCAGGGTCTGAGACAGGAATTGCAGAGGAACGTAAGGAAGCCATTCTAGAAATACCACACTATATAAAAAATAAAATCTCTACGATCAGTGTTGACCGTAGAGATGTTTGATCAAACTGAAATTAGTCAGCGCGTAACAAATCGTTCAAACTTGTTTTTGCACGTGTTTGCGCATCAACTTTTTTCACAATAATTGCAGCATATAAGCTGTATTTACCATCAGCAGATGGCAGGCTACCTGCTACAACAACTGAACCTGCTGGAACGCGACCATAATGGATTTCGCCAGTTGCGCGGTCATAAATTTTAGTTGATTGACCAATGAAAACGCCCATTGAAATGACTGAGCCTTCTTCAACAATAACGCCTTCAACGATTTCTGAACGCGCACCGATAAAGCAGTTGTCTTCAATAATGGTTGGGTTAGCTTGTAATGGTTCTAAAACACCACCAATACCTACACCACCAGACAAATGAACATTTTTACCGATTTGAGCACATGAACCTACAGTCGCCCATGTATCAACCATTGTGCCTTCATCTACGTAAGCACCGATGTTGACATAAGAAGGCATTAACACGACGTTTTTAGCTTGGAAGCTACCACGACGTGCTACAGCAGGAGGAACAACACGAACGCCTGCTGCTTTAAATTGCTCATCAGTCCAACCAGAGAATTTAGTTTCAACTTTATCGTAGAAACGAAGATCACATGACTCGATTGGTTTATTGTCATTAAGTTTAAATGATAATAAAACAGCTTTTTTTAACCATTGGTGAACAACCCATTCACCATTGATCTTTTCAGCAACTCGAAGTGTACCGTTATCTAAACCAGCAATTGCTTCTTCAACAGCTTGGCGGATTTCGCTTGAGCAATCTGCTGCAGTAAAATTTGCGCGGTCTTCAAATGCTTGCTCAATGATCGTAGAAAGCTGAGACATGATCTTCCTTCCATAAAAAATTTTAAAGATTTTACACTAATTTGTGACAAGAATCTTTGAAAAAACGTGTTACGTTTAATCAAGGACATAAATGAGGTAAATGAAATTAAGCTTATTAGATAATCAAGTGTTTTTTACACAAAAATGATTTGAAAATAAAAATTTAACTCAATTTGTATCAAAAAATAACAGAAATCTAGCATTTTTTGTATAAAAAAGATTCTATTCTCTCTTTATTATGATTTCAGTCACAAGATGAATAAATTAAAAACAGAGCCTTTTGAGGAAAAAACTATGAAAGCATTACGTGTTTTAGTAACAACAACAGCTTTATTCGCTGCTGGTGCTGCAATGGCAGATGAAGCCGTTGTTCATGACAGCTACGCATTTGACAAAAACCAATTAATTCCTGTGGGAGTGCGTGCTGAAGTAGGTACTACTGGTTACGGCGGTGCTTTATTGTGGCAAGCAAACCCATATGTAGGTTTGGCACTTGGTTACAATGGTGGTGATATCTCTTGGCGTGATGACGTATCTGTAAATGATACGAAATATGACGTTGATATGGATAATAACAACGTTTATTTAAACGCTGAGATTCGTCCTTGGGGTGCAAGTACTAACCGTTGGGCTCAAGGCTTATATGTAGCAGCTGGTGCAGCATACCTTGATAATGATTATGATTTAAGCAAACGTTCACAAGATGGTACTATTAAAGTAAATGGTAATAATTATAACTTTAATGGTTCAGTTGACGGTAAATTAAGTTATAAAAATGATATTGCCCCTTATGTAGGTTTGGGTTTTGCACCTAAGATCAATAAGAACTGGGGTGTATTTGGTGAGGTTGGTGCATATTACACAGGTAACCCAAGTGTAAATCTTAAATCAAATGGTACATTTGTTAATGTTAACGGTGCTGACTTTGATAAAGACTTACGTGCAGAAGAAAATAAAATCGCGAATGACGATAAATACCAATGGTTACCAGTTGGTAAAGTTGGTGTGAACTTCTTCTGGTAATAAATACAAAAAAAACGAGCTTCGGCTCGTTTTTTTGCGTCTAAAAAAATAAAAGAGCTAAAAAGCTCTTTTATTTTTTTAATTTTTATTCATCTGGGTAAGCAATTTTCTTAAGTGCTTTAATATCGGCATCAGGTGAGCATAAAGAAATAAACTCATAACCATAACCGCGTAGTAGATGGCCTTTACGAACTGCAATCCATGTCGTATTGACACCAAAGATATCAGTTTTAGTTTGTTTTAAGCGATGATCACGTTCTGTGTCATAGGCCACAGCATTGACAATCCCGACTCCCATGCCCAATTCGACATAAGTTTTGATAACGTCCGCATCGAGAGCTGACATTACGATATCTGCATCGAGGTGAGCTTCTTCGAAAGCTTTGTCAATTTTAGATCGACCTGTAAAACCACCATGATAAGTAATGAGTGGATAGTCAGCTAAAAGTTCAAGCGTAATCTTGTCTGCCTTCACTAAAGGATGATTTTGCGGTGTGATAATGCTGTGTTGCCATTGGTAGTAAGGAATACTCGCTAGATTGTCTTCGGTCGTTAAAGACTCTGTGGCAATCCCAATGTCAGCTTCACCTTGTAAAAGCATTTCTGAAATTTCAACAGGGCTGGCTTGTTGTAAAATCAAATGAACTTTAGGAAATAACTTCTTAAATTGATTAACGATCGGAGGTAGCACATAACGTGCCTGAGTATGGGTCGTTGCGATCGTTAATGTGCCTTCATCAACTTTATTAAAGTCTTCTGCAAGGCGTTTAATATTTTCAGCATCAACCAACATGCGTTCAACAATGCCAAGAAGAGATTGACCTGGTTCTGTTAAACCTAAAAGACGTTTACCTTTACGTATAAAAAGCTGTACACCTAGCTCATCTTCTAAATCTTTAATATGTTTACTTACACCCGATTGAGACGTGTAGAGTGCAGCCGATGCTTCTGTTAAGTTAAAGTTTTGGCGTACTGTTTCTCGGATAATTCTTAATTGTTGAAAGTTCATTCACACTTTTCCTTACCAAATATATTTCTTAAGCAACTTGATCTGCAAATAAGTGCAGTTGAGAGGCACTTACCCAAACGGTTTGATTTGGTTTAAACGCATGTAATTTTGCAGCTTCATTGCTCAGAGCAATCTCAATTAAACGTCCATTACGGTCTTGTAATTCCGCCACAACTTTTCCAGCAATCCAGATTTCACGTACAAAAGTCGCTTCAATGCTATTCGCCTGAGGTTGCGAGTGAATATGTAACTCATCTGGACGGGCAAAAGCAATCACTTTTCCTTGAGGTGCTTCAACTAACGTTGGTAATTGAATACGGTCATTGCCAATACGGATGATACCGCCTGCGTTTTCACCTTCAAAACGATTTGCCTGACCCAAGAAATCAAATACAAATGGCGTTGATGGTTTTTCATAAACTTCACGAGGCGAACCGATCTGCTCAACATTACCCTTATTCATTACAATAATCTGATCTGCAACTTCAAGTGCTTCTTCCTGATCGTGGGTCACGAAAATTGAAGTAATATGCAGTTCATCATGTAAATTGCGTAACCAGCGGCGTAATTCCTTACGGACTTTAGCATCTAGCGCACCAAATGGTTCATCAAGTAATAATACGCGTGGCTCGACGGCCAAGGCACGGGCCAAAGCAATACGCTGACGTTGTCCGCCCGAAAGCTGAGCAGGGTAGCGGTCTGCTAAAAATCCAAGTTGAACTAAATCAAGTAAACGAGTAACGCGTTTTTTAATTTCAGCTTCTGAAGGACGAGTTGCACGAGGGCGAACACGTAAACCAAAGGCAATATTGTCAAAGACAGTCATATGACGAAATAAAGCATAGTGCTGAAATACAAAGCCGACCTGACGCTCCCGTACATGTACATTGGTCGCGTCTTCACCTTCAAGTAGCACTTGACCGCCATCCGCTGATTCTAGACCTGCAATAATTCGAAGTAGAGTTGTTTTACCGCAACCAGATGGGCCGAGTAGTGCCACCAGTTCACCTTCTGGAAAATCTAGCGAAATATTTTTAAGCGCATGGAATGCACCAAAGTGTTTTTCAATATTTTTAACTTGAATACTCATGATTTCATTCCTTACGAATCAGTTGAATGTGGTTCTGGTTTGTCTTGATGTAGTTCTAACCACGTTTTCAATACCAGCGTTAATAGGGCTAAAAAAGCAAGCAATGAGGACACGGCAAACGCTGCGCTAAAGGTGTACTCGTTATATAAAATTTCGACATGAAGTGGCAGGGTATTGGTTTCACCACGGATGTGGCCAGAAACCACCGATACTGCACCAAACTCACCCATTGCGCGGGCATTACACAGAATCACGCCGTAAATCAAACCCCATTTAATGTTAGGCAGTGTCACTTTCCAAAAGGTTTGCCAGCCTGAAGCACCCAGTACAATCGCGGCTTCTTCTTCCTCTGTTCCTTGAGCTTCCATCAGTGGAATTAACTCACGTGCTACAAAAGGGACTGTAATAAAGATGGTTGCTAAAACAATTCCCGGTACGGCATATAAAACCTTAAAGTCATGATCCATTAACCAGCCACCAAACCAACCTTGTGCGCCAAAAATCAATACGATCATTAAACCTGCAATAACGGGTGAAACTGAAAAAGGCATATCAATGATGGTGGTTAAAATGGCCTTACCTCTAAACTGAAACTTAGAGACAGCCCATGCTGCGGCAACACCAAATATCACGTTAATCGGAACTGCAATTGCTGCGGTGAGTAAGGTCAATTTCACTGCTGATAACGTATCTGGATCAATCAAAGCTTGAACATAGACTTCAAGTCCTTGTTTAAATGCTTCTACAAACACCAGAATAAGTGGCAACATCAGGCAGCTTAAGAAGAAAATCAGAGCCACGGTAATGAGTGTGTAACGTACCCAAGTCGGTTCACGTGTCGCATCTCTGGATTGCAATTTAAGCGCGAGTGCATTGCTGTCAGTATGTAGGTTCATGTGATATTTCTCCCTGTACGACGGTTTGCCCACGCTTGAAGTAAATTAATGGCAAATAAAATAATAAAAGAGAGAACTAACATGACCGCAGCAATTGTTGTTGCACCTGCATAATCATATTCTTCAAGACGTGAAATGATCATGAGAGGAGCAATTTCTGTTTTAAACGGCTGGTTACCTGCAATAAAAATAACTGAACCATATTCACCGACACCGCGAGCAAATGCTAAAGCAAAGCCTGTAAATAGAGCTGGTAGTAATATCGGTAAAATAATTTTAGTAATTGTCTGCCAGCGATTTGCGCCAAGTGCCGAAGCTGCTTCTTCAAGTTCAGTTTCGATATCACTGAGTACAGGTTGAACTGTTCTTACAATGAATGGAATACCGATGAAGACCAATGCCAGCGTAATACCGATTGGACTATATGCGACCTGAATGCCTAAGGGTTCTAGATATTGTCCAATCCAGCCAGTAGGTGCATAGAGTGAAGTCAGTGCAATACCTGCAACTGCAGTTGGAAGGGCAAAAGGTAGATCGACTAATGCATCTACCAGACGTTTTCCGGGGAAGTTGTAACGTACAAGGCACCAAGCCAGAAGTAAGCCAAACACAACATTAATAAAGGCTGCGATTAAAGCTGAACTAAAGCTGAGCTGAAGCGATTTTAAAATACGTTCAGAGGTTAAAATTTCCCATAATCCGTCCCATCCAATTCCCAATGATTTGATAAAGACTGCGGCTAATGGAATAAGCACAATAAAAGAAACGTAGGCGAGGGTGAAGCCCAAAGATAGACCAAACCCAGGCAGCACTCGGGATCGCTGCGACATGATATTTCCTCAAAGAGAAAAGCCTGCTGAAACCAGTAAGCGAATAAATAAAGATAAACGGTGGGATATAAAGCTGGGTATTAAGCAAATTTCAAAGAGAAATGAGTTTTTACCGGGTCGATAGATGAGTGACTACACATCGAATCTTCTGGAATCAAATAATTCAGCAAATCTGGAAACGGGCCAAACCCTGAGGCAACATTAATATGACCAACTTCACCAAGGTTAACTGGATTTAACTTCCATGATTTCGCAAGTTGTAATGCATCAAAAAAACCAAGCCATGGATCATTTTCACTAATGAGTAGCGTTGTAGGCACATCAATTTTTAATTGATGAAAATACGCTTTGTAGTCGGTCAAACTATGACGAGCAAACCCTGCTTCCCCAAAGCGTGCTGGATTTGCTGGAGCGACCAAAATAAGTTTCTTAACTCGGTTTTTTAACTCTGGATGTTCAGCTAGAGCAGCAACACTTGTTAAGCAACCAAAGCTATGCGCAACAATTTGTACAGGAGCTGGGGCTGCTTGAACCGTTTTAACGAATTGCTCGATCCATTCACTTAGTACAGGTCTATCCCAGTTTTTTTGCTCAACACGAGAACTAGACACGAGTTTACGCTGCAACCAAGATTGCCAATGCTGATGTTCACTTCCACCTACACCTGGAACAATTACAGTATGAATCATGTCTGTTCTCCTTATCTTTAGTACAAAGAATTACTTCTCTGTACTATTGATTTTCACGATTTGATCGAAAACACCACCATTGTCGAAGTGTTTCTTTTGTACCTTCGTCCAACCACCAAACTCTTTATCGATAGTCACGAGTTTCAATGGCTTAAATACGTTGCTGTATTTCTTAAGAACGGCTGCATTACGCGGGCGGTAGAAGTTACGTGCTGCAATTTCTTGGCCAGCTGGTGAATACAAGTAGTTGAGATAACCTTTAGCAATAGTTAAATTGCCTTTTTTACTTGCATTCTTCTCTACAACTGCAACTGGAGGTTCAGCTAAAATCGAAAGAGACGGGGTAATAATTTCAAATTTACCCGGTTGTTCGCGAACAGCTAAATGAGCTTCATTTTCCCAAGCAAGTAACACATCACCAATGCCACGTTCAGCAAAAGTCGTGGTTGCGCCGCGTGCACCCGAATCTAGAACTTTAGTGTGTTTATAAATTTGGCGAACATACTCTTGTGCTTTAGCATCGTTACCACCTGGTTGATGTTTTGCCCAAGCCCAAGCTGCAAGATAATTCCAACGAGCACCACCTGAAGTTTTCGGGTTTGGCGTAATAATTTCTACACCTGGTTTGATTAAATCACCCCAGTCTTTAATTTGTTTTGGATTACCTTTACGCACTAAAAACACAATTGTTGAAGTGTACGGGGTAGAGTTTTGCGGTAACTTTTTCTGCCAGTCAGCTGGAAGTAATTTTGCTTTTTCAGCAATTTCATCAATATCTGCCGCAAGTGCTAATGTCACTACATCTGCATTTAAGCCATCAATTACCGCACGCGCCTGTTTACCAGAGCCACCGTGTGATTGTTTGAACTCAATATCTTGACCAGTACGTTGTTTCCAGTAAGTACCGAACTGTTTATTGAAATCTGTATATAACTCACGAGTAGGATCGTAAGAGACGTTTAAAAATTCTTGCGCTGCAAATGATGAAACAGACAGAAGTGCAGCGATAACCCCGACCTTTAATTGTGAAAAACGCATGAGATAAGTCCTCAAAAAATATGAAATGTTCAAAACATGAACGAAGAATAGCGCTAGTCTTTATTCTAAAAAAATAATAAAAAACGAATTTAATATGAAAAAAATAGAAATAGTAAAATGAGATAAACTAATCTTAAAACTTGATATAGAACAAGTTTCAAAAGTAGATACGAAATCGGTATAATTTTTTAAAATCAGTCATTTAATATTTAAATGAAAGGTGTTGTATTGTCGGGTCGTTTTAAGCATAGGATGGGTTAAACATGTGGTGTTTTAAAAATGGGCAACCTGTTGAAACCATTCCTTTACTGGATCGAGCATTTCATTATGGAGATGGGTGCTTTAGCACAATTCGTGTTTTTCAAAACAAGATTGAACTTAAAGAAAGACATTGGGAACGCCTAAAGCTTGCATGTCAAAAACTGTCTTTAACTGCGGATTTTGAACTCATAGAACAGAGCTTACAGCAATTACAAAAGCAGAATCTTGTGCTCAATGGCACTTTAAAAATTGTGATTAGTCGTGGGATAGGCGACCGTGGTTATAGCTTGCCAAAGCATGACGCGGATATTTATATCTGGTTTTATCCGAAAGTTTTAGAGCCATTTCAACCAGACTTTATGCAGTGTGGTGTTTTAAATCAGGCCTTAGGTTTAACTATGCCGAGTTTAGTTGGGCTTAAATCTTTAAACCGTCTTGAACAAGTATTGCTAAAAAAAGAAGCAGATCAACTAGGGTGGACTGAAGCATTAGTTACTGATGTACAAGGTTATATTGTTGAAGGGGTTAGTAGTAATTGTTTTATTCGTTTAAATGATAGATGGATTACTCCTGAACTTCGCTATAATGGCGTCCACGGTGTAATGCGGGCAGAAATTCTGGCGCGTATGCAGCACCATGGTATTGCCTGTGAAGTACGTGTAATTGAGTTAGATGAAGTATCTGAAATACAAAGTCTATTCTTTTGTAATGCTTTAAACCCTATGCGAGTGGCTACTCATTTAGGGGAGAAGACGCTAGAAACACAGGCATGCATAGATTTATTTCATATCCTTAACTTGAATCAGATTCATTAATATGCCGAAGCCACCTGTGAATGCGAAAGCAAAAAACGCCAAGAAAAATAACAAGAAACAAGCTCCAAAATTTTCTAAGCGACTGGTTTTAATTGGCCTGTTTATTGTCTTAATTTCTGCTTTTGCCATTTTATGGTCGAGTCTATTTAAAGCTTATCCTATTGAAGGCAAAAAACAGATGTTATCCATTACATCTGGTGAAACCTATTCTGGTTTTATTGATCGTTTGGCGAAAGAAGGCAAAGTTAGCTTTCCAGTGGTATTGAAGCTTTATCAGAAATTTATGATTCATGACAGCATGAAAGCTGGTGTGTATGAAATTGAACAGGGAATGAGTGTAAGAGAAGTATTAGAGATGTTATCTGATGCAGATAATGCTCAGATGAACCGTGTTTTGGTTATTGAAGGTACAACTTTTAAACAGCTTATTACTGCACTCAAAAATGATAAAAACGTAAAAAATACAATATTAGATTTACCAGATGATCAGCTGATGAAGGCGCTTGAGATTCCTTATGGACATCCTGAAGGTTTATTTGCACCTAATACTTATTTCTTTGCCAAAGGTGAAACAGATAAGAAAATTCTGACCGATTTATACCACCGTCAAATGAAAGCTCTAGATGCAGCTTGGGCAAATCGTGCGCCGAATTTACCTTATAAAGATAAATATGAAGCATTAATTATGGCTTCAATTGTTGAAAAAGAAACAAGTTTAGATAGTGAGCTTACACAAGTTTCAGGCGTTTTCGTTCGCCGTTTAAAAATTGGTATGCGTTTACAAACGGATCCAACTGTTATTTACGGTATGGGTGATAACTATAAAGGCAATATTACCCGAGAAGATCTCCGTACCCCAACAGCATATAATACCTATACTATTAATGGTTTGCCGCCAACTCCAATTGCTTTACCAAGCCAAAAAGCAATTGAAGCAGCGTTACATCCAGATGATTCAAATAACATCTATTTTGTAGCGACTGGCAATGGTGGGCATAAATTTACGGCAAGCTTGCAAGCGCATAATCAAGCGGTGCAAGAATACTTATCCGTGTTGAGATCGAAGAAATAAGGAAAAGAGATGTTTATTAGCTTTGAAGGCACGGAAGGGGTAGGTAAAACTACACTTATTCGAAAAATTCATCAGCATTTTGAAGAGCAAGGTAAACAAGTTGTTTTAACCCGTGAACCAGGCGGTACACCGCTAGCTGAACAAATACGTTCTATGCTTTTGGCAGTGAATCATGATGAAAATATGAGTCATGATACTGAGCTACTCTTAATTTATGCGGCACGTGCTCAACACTTACAACAAGTCATTTTGCCGGCTCTAGAGTCTAATAAAATTGTTTTAAGTGATCGTTTTACCGATGCAAGCTTTGCTTACCAATGTTCTGGTCGTGGTTTAAGCCAAGATAAATTACAGCTTTTAAATCAGAACTTTGTTTCGCGCATGCCTGAGGTGACTTTCTGGTTAGATGCACCGATTGAATTGGGTATGAACCGTGCACGCGAACGCGGAGCTTTAGACCGTTTTGAGCAAGAAAAATTAAGTTTTTTCACTAAGGTTCGTGAAGGCTATGAAACCTTATGGAAAGCTGAACCGGAACGTATTAAGCGAATAGATGCAACCCAAAGTCCTGATCAGGTGTTCGAACAGGCATTGCAATATTTAGGATAAGTAATTGGATGAGCCACTCTTATAAACTATGGGAGTGGTGAAAAATGACGTTAATTCTGATTTAAAACGTCATAGAAAATATCTGCTATTTTCTTATGCTATCTTACATATGATTTATAGATTGAAGAATAACAAGGATGAAAAGCTCAAAAGAAGAAATCGTGGCATTTCTTGAAAAGGAATTTCCACCAAGTCTTGAACATTGCACGATTGAATCAGTCACGCCCAAAGCAGCGGTTGTTTATTATCATGTCGATCAAAGACATCAACGACCCGGTGGCACCATATCTGGTCCAACCATGATGACTTTGGCAGACTTTGCTTTATATATTGCAATATTAGGTGAAATCGGCATTGTTGGTTTAGCTGTAACCACTAACTTTAATATTAATTTTTTAAGAAAACCCGCAGGTGATCAAGACTTGCGTAGTGAGTGTAAGCTCATGAAAGTCGGAAAGAGTCTTGTTGTGGGTGAGGTCTGGATTTATTCGGTCGGTTTGGATGAACCTGTTGCACATGTGACTGCGACTTATTCAATTCCACCTAAATCATAAATATCAAAGCAAATAAAAAGCACAGTCTGAACTGTGCTTTTTTTGTAGAAGGGCAGCTTAAATATCAGTATTAACCAATGGTTGTTCTACTGCAAAATTTGGAGGAGTTAAAACCGTTTTGCGAATCTCACTCGAAGTTTCTGGATAATCAAGCGTGTAATGTAGACCACGTGATTCTTTGCGTTGCATAGCACAGCGCACAATCATCTCAGATACTAAAACAAGGTTACGCAGCTCAATTAGGTTTTTGCTAACACGGTAGTCTTGATAATACTCAGTGATTTCACGCTTTAACATTTCAATACGGTGCAAAGCACGTTCTAAACGTTTTGTGGTTCTTACAATACCAACATAGTTCCACATAGTCGAACGTAACTCATCCCAGTTTTGTAAAATCACGACATCTTCATCTGGATTAGTTACTTGTGAGTCATCCCAAGTAGGTACTTCTGGTAATTTGAAGCTTTCATCAAATTTATTTTCGATATCTTTTGCTGCACTCATGCCATAAACGAAGCACTCGAGTAATGAGTTACTTGCCATACGGTTTGCGCCATGTAAACCTGTATAAGAGGTTTCACCAATCGCATATAGACCTTCAATATCGGTCTGACTATTTGAGTCAACCACCACACCACCACACGTATAGTGAGCTGCTGGTACTACTGGAATCATGTCTTTGGTAATGTCGATGCCAAGTTCTAATAAACGTGCATAAAGTGTAGGGAAGTGCTCTTTAATAAATTCAGGTGATTTGTGGGTAATGTCCAACCACACATGACGAATACCGAGGCGTTTAATTTCGTGGTCGATGGTACGTGCCACAATATCACGAGGAGCCAGTTCTGCACGATCATCAAAACGTAGCATAAAACGTTCACCATCAGGCAAGCGTAAGTAAGCACCTTCACCACGCATGGCTTCGGTAATTAAAAAAGAGCGTGCTTGAGGATGATACAGACAAGTTGGGTGGAACTGATTAAATTCCATATTGGCTACACGGCAACCTGCACGGAAGGCCATTGCAATACCATCACCTGTAGCAATATCTGGATTAGATGTGTACAGATAAGCTTTCATCGCACCGCCGCAAGCAAGCGCGGTAAATGGTGCAAGGAAGGTATGAACTTTTTCTGTATTTTCATCTAAAGCATACAAACCAATAGCGCGATTCGCTTGATCGACATGACCTAATTTATGCGAAGTAATTAAGTCAATCGCAATATAGTTTTCAAAAATAGTAATATTTTTACGTTCTTGGGCACGTTCAACCAATGTGGTTGAAATAGCTTTACCTGTTGCATCAGCTGAATGGATAATGCGGCGCTGTGAATGACCGCCTTCGCGGGTCAAATGAAGTTGTTCATCTTCATCTAGGGTGAACTGCACGCCTTGCTTTAAAAGAAAATCAACAGAAGGACGACCGCCTTCTACGGTATGTTGTACCGCATCCATTTCACATAAATGAGCACCTGCAATCATAGTGTCATTAATGTGCTGTTGAATAGAGTCAGTCTCATCAAGAACAGCAGCAACACCACCTTGAGCATAGAAGGTACTTGCTTCAGTTAAAGCAGCTTTAGCTAAAACTGCAATATTAAAATGATTTGGTAACGATAAAGCCAGACTTAAACCAGCACCGCCGCTGCCCACAATAATCACGTCAAAGTGGTGAATTGTCTGTAAATTAGGCATGTCCATTCGCAACAATTTTAAACGTCCGCTAATGACACCCCTTTTTATCTAAAAAGGCAAGAGCTTAAGCGCTCTAACTCAGAGAAAAATTGCAATTGGCTTAAAAAGTTGCAATGCGTAAAATAATGATTGTAAGGAAGCCTTACAAATAAACATATTGTTACGCACAACCCCAAAGCGTTGTGATACAACAGTTTTATTCTTATTCTCGTAGACCAATTGTGGGTGAGCACCGAATGAAATCTCGCTATTTACAACAAGGAATGTATGCAGCGGTATTTACAGTTGCTGCTGTTCAGGCAAATGCTGCTGTTGATTTTTCAAACCTCGTTGAACAAGTTAGTCCAGCAGTGGTGAGTGTAAACGTCGTAAAAAAAATGACTCAGGATGAACTATTGCAGCAGCAAGTCCCTGAAATTTTGAAACGTTTCTTTGGAAATCAGGTCATCATTCCACAGCAACAGGGTCCACAAGAAAAAACCGCATATGGCAGTGCATTCTTTATTAGTAAAGATGGTTACCTACTTACCAACCACCATGTGATTGAAAATGCCTCACGCATTAGTATTACTTTAAATGACCGCCGTGAAATTGATGCAACTGTAGTTGGTAGTGATGAGCGTACAGACGTTGCATTGTTAAAAGTGACTGGAAATAGCTATCCAGCTTTACGAGTAGGGAATGTTGACCGCTTACGAGTGGGAGAGCCAGTTTTAGCAATTGGTTCGCCATTTGGTTTTGACTACTCAGCTTCGGCAGGTATTGTCAGTGCTAAATCACGAAATATGAGTGGTGAAACTTCGGTACCATTTATTCAAACTGACGTTGCGCTAAACCCAGGTAACTCTGGTGGTCCATTGTTTAACCAAAATGGTGAAGTAGTCGGGGTAAACTCTCGAATATTTAGTGGTACTGGCGGCTATATGGGCTTGTCTTTTTCTATCCCGATTGACGTAGCGATGGATGTAGCCGAACAGCTTAAAACTAAAGGTAAGGTCACACGCTCTTATCTTGGTGTAATGATGCAAGACATTGACCGAAACCTTGCCGATGCTTACAAGTTACCAAAACCTGAAGGTGCTTTAATTACTCAAATTTCTCCGAACTCACCTGCACAAAAAGCAGGGCTTAGAGCCGGTGATGTGATTTTGAAATATAACGGTAATCCAGTACCACGTACCAGTGAATTGCTCTATGCATTAAACAAAGTACAGCCGAATCAAACTGTTCAGTTTGAAGTATTGCGTGATGATAAAACCCGTAATATTTCAGCAACTTTAACGACTGCCCCAGATGAAACACCTGCTACAGGTGCACAAAGTGCTGTATCTAAAGGCCCAGTTTTAGGCATAAGCATTCGTGATTTGGCTGAACCAGAAAAAAGTGCTTTAAGTGTGAAAGGTGGTATCTATGTACAAGATGTTCGCCGTGGTGGCTTAGCATCATTGTCAAATATCATTCCGGGTGATGTGATTATTCAAGTCAACAATAACCAGATTTTGAATAGTCAGGATTTTTCAAAAGTTGTTTCTAACTTGCAAAAAAATACGGTAGCACGTGTTGCAATTATCCGTCAGGGACAACGCGCTATGCTTGGCTTACGTATCCAGTAAACTTAAAAATAGACAATGAGCCACCCTAAATATGGGTGGTTTTTTGTTATTTATCTTGAGCGTATAGTGATATCTACCTACACTTATTTTAGTTTAAAAGTTAATACATAAGAGTGAATCTTTGTGAGTAGTATTTTTGATTTACATATTCAGGTGCAGCCACATCATATTGATGCTTTAGAGCATGTGAACAATGTGATGTATGTTCAGTGGATGCAAGATGTCGCCGCTGCTCATGTTGAAACCTTAGGAGTCGGGGTAACTAAATATCTTGAGCTAAAACATGCAATGGTCGCGGTTGAGCATCATGTGCAATATCGTAAAGCTGCATTTGAAGGCGAACAAATTGTATTACGCACATGGTTAGATGACATCAACGCTCTCTATTCGTTTCGCCAATATGTATTCTTCCGCCCATCAGATCAGGCTGTATTATTTGTTGGAAATACTAAATGGGCATGTATTGAAATTGCTACAGGACGTCCAAAACGAATGTCTCCAACTTTTACCCATGCATATAAGCCACTTGATTCAAGCATAAACCCTTATGATTTTACTGTTTCATATGCTTGATAACCTGAAGCAATATGCTCACTGTGCTTATCCTTGTTAAAACATATGTACAAAGCTCATGATTATTTTGGATACTTTAAAATATCCATCTGTTATAATCGCACGCAATTAATTTAACTGCTTTGGCTGTGTATTAAAACAAGCTACATAGCACTCTATATTTTCTCAAGGTAACCCATGGCGCAAGCTAAAAAATCCGTCGATATCAAAAATATACGAAATTTCTCGATTATTGCTCACATTGACCATGGTAAGTCTACATTGGCTGACCGTTTTATTCAGATGTGTGGTGGTCTACAAGATCGTGAAATGCAAGCTCAAGTCTTAGACTCAATGGAGCTTGAGCGCGAACGTGGGATTACCATTAAAGCCGCTTCTGTAACGCTATATTATACTCATCCTAATGGGCAGGAATATCAACTTAACTTTATTGATACTCCTGGACACGTAGACTTCTCGTATGAAGTTTCTCGTTCATTAGCTGCATGTGAAGGGGCGCTATTGGTTGTAGATGCTGCACAAGGTGTAGAAGCACAATCAGTTGCAAACTGTTATACCGCGATTGAACAAGGTCTCGAAGTTCTTCCTATTTTAAATAAAATTGATTTACCACAGGCTGAACCTGAACGTGTAATTCATGAAATTGAAGAAATTATCGGGATTGAAGCAACTGATGCACCAACCTGTTCAGCAAAAACTGGTTTGGGTGTTGAAGGTGTTTTAGAGCGTTTAGTCGATGTTATTCCATCACCTGAAGGCGATCGTGATGCTCCATTGCAAGCATTAATTATCGACTCATGGTTTGATAACTACTTAGGTGTAGTTTCTCTTGTACGTATTAAACAAGGTCGTATCCGTAAGGGCGACAAGATGTTGGTTAAATCGACAGGACAAACTCATCCAGTAACTTCAGTGGGTGTATTTAATCCTAAGCATACTGAAACAGATATTCTTGAAGCTGGTGAAGTAGGCTTTGTAATTGCGGGTATTAAAGATATTTTTGGTGCGCCAGTAGGTGACACTATTACTCTTGCTGCTACGCCTGATGTTGCAATTTTACCGGGTTTCAAAAAGGTTAAACCGCAGGTTTATGCTGGTCTTTTCCCGATTGATGCGAGCGATTTTGAGCCATTCCGTGAAGCGCTACAAAAATTGCAGATCAATGACTCGGCTTTATTCTTTGAACCAGAAAGCTCAGATGCATTAGGTTTTGGTTTCCGTTGTGGCTTCTTAGGAATGCTACACATGGAGATTGTACAAGAGCGTTTAGAGCGTGAGTATGATCTTGATCTCATCAGTTCTGCACCTACCGTAATTTATGAAGCATTAACCAAGAAGGGCGAAACGATTTATATCGATAGTCCATCAAAAATGCCAGACGGATCTACTGTAGAGGATTTGCGTGAACCGATTGCAGAGTGTCATATCCTTGTTCCGCAAGAGTACTTAGGCAATGTAATGACCCTTTGTATTGAACGCCGTGGTGTTCAAAAAGATATGAAATTCTTGGGTAATCAAGTTTCTATTACCTTTGAAATCCCGATGGCTGAAGTCGTTATGGATTTCTTTGATAAATTAAAATCATGTTCTCGTGGTTTTGCATCGCTTGACTATAACTTTGTGCGTTTCGAAAGTTCAGCTTTAGTTAAGGTTGATGTATTAATTAATAGTGACAAGGTTGATGCCTTGGCTATGATTTGTCACCGTAATGACGCGCGTCATCGTGGTATTGCATTGGTTGAGAAAATGAAAGATTTGATTCCTCGCCAAATGTACGACGTTGCTATTCAAGCGGCTATCGGTGCACAAATTATTGCTCGTTCTACTGTAAAAGCGATGCGTAAAAACGTATTAGCAAAATGTTATGGTGGTGACGTTTCACGTAAGAAAAAACTACTTTCTAAGCAAAAAGAAGGTAAGAAACGTATGAAACAAGTGGGAAGTGTTGAAATTCCACAAGAAGCGTTCTTGGCTGTATTGAAAGTAGAAAGATAAGAAATGAAGGTAGGGGGAAGTAAGATATTGCTTTTCCCTACCTTAAGAAAAGCAGCTAGGCTGCGAGTGAGGTCGTGTGGATTTTGATTTTAATTTAATTCTTGTTCCAGTTACGCTGATTCTATTTGCAGTGTGGTTGTTAGATAAATTTGTATTCAAACAGCGTGCAAATAAAGGGCGCGGGAACGAAAATTTTGTTATTACATGGGCCTATGACTTTTGGCCAGTTTTAGCTGTAGTACTTGTACTTCGTTCATTCCTTTACGAACCATTTAATATTCCATCAGACTCTATGGTACCCACTTTAGAAACTGGTGATTTTATTTTGGTTAATAAATTTGATTATGGTGTGCGTTTACCTATCGTTAATAAGAAAATTATTGATGTTGGAGAACCAAAGCGTGGTGATGTGATTGTATTCCGTTATCCACCTCAACCTACCATCAGTTATATTAAACGTGTAATTGGTTTGCCAGGCGATCATCTTGTTTATGATCATGGACAATTGATTATTAACGGACAAAAAGTACCAAAAGTATTAACACAGTTTAGTCGCGAAAAAGACGTGTTAGATACTCCAACGTCTATTTATCATAAAGAGACGATTGGTGAGCATACCTTTACAATGCGTGAACTTGAAGGCGTAAATGTGGCGCGTCAAGCACCATTTATCAACTATGTTGAAAATGGTAAATATGCAAACCAGGACGGTTTATATTGGGAAGTGACTGTTCCAAAAGGACATTACTTTGCAATGGGGGATAACCGTGATCAAAGTGCAGACAGTCGTTTCTGGGGCTTCGTTCCTGAAGAAAATTTAACAGGGCGAGCATTTTACGTATGGATGCATAAAGAACCGGGCTTACATCTTCCTAACTTTGGCCGAAATGGAAAAATAGATTAAAAACAACCATTAGGAAAAAAGAAATGCGTAAGGCACAACAAGGTACTTCGTATTTAGCAATTTTATTTGGGGTGGTTATATTTGCAATTGCAGTAAAAGCTGTACTTGCAGTTTGGCCAGCATATTGGGATGATCGATTGATTAATAATCAAATGGAAGAGCTTTTACAAGAAAGCTCTTCTGACATCACCCCGCAGAAGTTTATGACACAAATGGATCAGCGACTGGAAATGAACAATATTCGTGATCTTCATTTTAAAGAGATTGCGCAAGTGTTTAATGAGTCTGGTCTAAAAGTCCAAAAGAAATATGAGGTAAGAAAACCCTTCTTATCAAATATTGATTTAGTTTTAACATTTGAGAAGAGTTTTGATAAAACATCAGTTCAAACTAAGTGATCCTCGCTTATTGAGTCGAATCGGATATCAATTCAAGCAGCTTGAATTGTTACAGTTAGCTTTGACTCATCGTTCGGTGAGTCATAAATACAATTACGAGCGCTTGGAATTTTTAGGTGATTCACTATTAGGCATGATTGTTGCCAATTATCTATATCATGCCTATCCAAATGAAAATGAAGGTCGCTTAACGCGTATGCGAGCGACTTTAGTTCGTCAGGAAGCTTTAGGTAAGATTGCAACCGATTTGCAACTTAGTCGGTGTTTAATATTAAGTACGGGCGAATTGAAATCAGGTGGTCATCATCGTGAGTCAATATTGGCTGATACGGTAGAAGCGATTATTGGTGCAATTTATATTGATAGTGGTGATCTCAACTTACTTACCGATATTGTGCTAAAATGGTATGTACCCTATTTAGACCATATTGAACCTACGGATCAACTTAAAGACCCGAAATCACGTTTACAAGAGTATCTACAAGCACGTAAAAAACCTCTCCCTGTTTACGAGGTTGTAGATATTCAGGGTGATGCACCTCACCAGCACTTTAAGGTTGAATGTTTGATAGATGGTTTATCAAGGATTTATGGTGAGGGTTCAAGTCGTCGTTTTGCCGAGCAGGCAGCAGCGGCGGAAATTTTAAAGTTATTGGAGCAATAACCTGCATGTCGATGCATTCTGATCAAATCAATCCAGATTCAAATGATAACCAAGATCCTAATAATCTGATTGATCAATTTTTTAGTTCCAAAGGCGTAACAATTCCTTCGGATTTTAAGAGCGGATTTGTGGCGATTGTAGGACGTCCAAATGTGGGTAAATCTACCCTCATGAACCATTTGCTAGGTCAAAAGCTCTCTATTACTTCGCGTAAACCTCAAACAACACGTCATAAAATTATTGGTATTGATTCGCGTGAAAAAATGCAGGCGGTATATGTAGATACCCCAGGTATGCATAAAAAAGAAGTGCGCGCTATTAATAAAATGATGAACCGTGCAGCTCATTCTGCATTACGCGACGTTAATTTGGTCTTATTTGTTATTGATGCTTATAAGTGGACACCAAATGACGACTTAGTGCTTGAAAAGCTCAAGAATGCTGAAATGCCAGTTATTTTGGTGATTAACAAGGTTGATACTTTTGAAGAGAAAAGAGATATTCTTCCTTTAATTCAAGAGCGTGCCAAGCTTATGAATTTTGCCGAGATCGTTCCTGTATCTGCGTTACGCGGAGCAAATCTGGAACACTTGAGCGAAACGATTGAGAAGTATCTTCCTTATCAAGCACCTTTGTATTCATTTGATCAGATTACTGACCGTTCTGAACGCTTTTTAGCTAGCGAAATTATTCGTGAAAAAATTATGCGTCAGTTAGGTGAAGAACTACCTTATGATTTAACAGTACAAATTGAATCTTTCAAAACGGAAGAAGAAGCTGTTAATGAAAAAACGGGTCGTTTAAAGCCAGCTTGTACTTATATTGATGCAACGATTTTTGTAGATCGTGCGGGCCAAAAAGCGATTGTGATTGGTGAAAAAGGTGCCAAGCTTAAAACAATCGGTATGGATGCCCGAAAAGATATGGAAAGGATGTTTGAGCAAAAAATTATGCTCACACTTTGGGTAAAAGTGAAGGGTGGCTGGTCTGATGATGAGCGTGCTTTAAAAAGCTTAGGATATAGTGATATCTAAAGGATAAGGATACTGGTATGAAAACAATTACATCATTGGTCGCTATAATTGGATGTACATTGATGTTACAAGGTTGTATATATAAGCTTGTAACCGTACCAGTAGGTATCGCCTACAAAACTACAAAAGGTGTTGTTAAAGGTACAGCAGCTGTTGTAGGGGCGGTAATTCCTGACGGTGATGATGAGGATGATAAAAAAGAAAAAGAATCTGAGGAATAGTTTCTTTTTATGATGCGCAATGAAGTCCTCCACGGATATATGATACATCACCGTAAGTATCGTGAAAAAAGTCATATTGTGCATCTTTTTACTCAGGAGTATGGGCGAGTCGATGGTATTTTAAGACAGACTCCGCCCCCTCAGTATCAGCCTATCCGCTTGCAAGCCACGGGTAAAAGCGAACTGAAAAACTTTACAAAGCTAGAGATTTTAAATCAGCCCGTTTTCTTTTTTGGTGATGCTTTTTTTGCCGGATTTTATTTAAATGAAGTTGTTCTTAGACTTTGTCCGTTAGAAGAGACAATGCCACAAACGTTTGAGCAATATCAGTTAACGTTACTTCAATTACAACAATTATCTTCACACGAAAATCCTGACCTTTTTCTTAGGCAGATTTTGCGCCAGTTCGAGCATGTTTTACTTCCTGAACTTGGATACGCGATTGATTTCTCAATTGATACCCAACAACAGCCGATTCAGGCTCATCAGTTTTATCAATTTCAAGTGACAGAAGGTTTCGCTCCTATTGTGCAGGCGAGTCGTTCTTCTTTGTCTGGGAAAGCGATTTTGTCTATGTTGGATTATGAGCAAGGGCAGGATTTTTCTCTCGAACAATTGCAATTATTAGGTAAACTATACCGTCAAATGATTACATCGCTTTTAGGTGATCGTCCCCTAAAAAGTCGACAATTGTGGATTCAAAACACTCAAACTCAATCGTAATTAGGATTTATTTATGGCTGCATTGCTTGGTGTAAACATAGACCATGTTGCTACTTTAAGACAGGCGCGCGGTACTACTTATCCCGACCCTGTAGAAGCTGCTCTCATTTGTGAACAAGCTGGTGCAGAAGGGATTACCTTGCATTTGCGTGAAGACCGCAGACATATTCAAGATGATGATGTACGCCGCATGCGTCCATTGTTAAAAACACGTATGAATCTTGAGTTGGCTGTTACTGATGAAATGGTCGAGTTTGCAAAAGAAATTCAGCCACAGCATGTTTGCTTTGTTCCCGAAAGACGTCAAGAAGTAACAACTGAAGGTGGGTTAGATGTAGTAGGTAACTTCGAAAAAGTTAAAGCTGCAACTCAAACCTTAGCTGCTATTGGTTGCGACGTATCATTATTTATTGATGCCGATTTAGCTCAAATTGATGCGGCAGTTGCATGTGGCGCACCTACGATTGAGTTGCACACAGGTGCATATGCAGATGCTGCAACAGAGCAAGATCAACAGGCTGAGTTGGCACGTATTATCAAAGGTGTTGAATACGCAGCTTCAAAAGGTTTGGTTGTAAATGCTGGTCATGGCCTTAACCTTAAAAATATTGCTCCAATTGCTGCTATCTCACAAATTCACGAGTTAAACATTGGGCATTCGATTATTGCTGATAGCATTTTTGTAGGTCTGGTCCAAGCTGTTAAAGATATGAAAGCAGCAATTCAGGTGGCAGGTTAATCGGTTATGTCGAGTATCAATTACGATGAATTAATGCAACCTGTCTTGGCTTTTTTAGGCTGTCAAACGCCAAAAGCATGGTTAGATGAGGCAATCAATAATCTAGATATTTTGATGCAAGATCATGCTAATTGTGAAAAAAAAGCAGCTAGTACAGCAATGAACTTAATGTTCCGTTATAGCTTTTTCCCGGATTTGCAAGTAAAGCTTGCACAACTGGTACGGGAAGAAATGCTCCATTATGAACAAGTGCTTGAGCTTATGGCCAAGCGTGGCCAGAAATGGGATGGTTTAAGTGCTGGGCGCTATGCTGGTGGGTTGCGTAAAGAGATTCGTACTTATGAACCTGAAGCTTTAATTGATGTACTTGTGGTAGGTGCTTTTGTTGAAGCTCGCTCATGCGAGCGTTTTCACGCACTTGCTCCACGTGTAGATGATGAGTTAGGACGCTATTATCGCTATTTACTTAAGTCAGAGTCTCGTCATTTTGAAGACTACTTGGCACTTGCACTTGATGTTGCAAAAAATGCAAAAATGAAAAATCCTAAAGAGGATATTCAGCAGCGCATTGAGCATATTCGTGAGGTTGAAAAGAATCTGATTTTAACGCCTGATGATACCTTCCGTTTTCACAGTGGCATACCTGCATAATATTAGAAGTTTTAAA
>NZ_JRVL01000340.1:0-2002 GCF_054823985.1 Acinetobacter sp. GN11
TTTTAATCATATGAAAACAAGGGGAAATTACATGGGATTTAAAGCCCTCCCTACACTTATTTCTTTATTTATTACATTGTTAATCTGGTTCGTTATTCCTGTACCAAATGGTGTTGATCCTGATGCTTGGCATTTGTTAGCGATGTTTGTCGGTGTAATTGCCGCAATCATTGGTAAAGCTATGCCAATTGGTGCAATTGCCATTATTGCAATAACTTTAGTTGCTATTACTGGCGTGACTAACACGAGCCCAAGCGGTGCAATTCAAGATGCCCTTAGTAGTTTTGCTAACCCACTAATCTGGTTGATTGGTATATCCATCATGATCTCTAAAGGTTTGCAAAAAACTGGATTGGGCGCACGGTTAGGCTATTTATTTATCGCAGTTTGGGGCAAAAAAACCATTGGTATCGGCTATAGCATGGTCCTTTCCGAACTCATTCTTGCCCCTGTAACACCCAGCAACACGGCTCGTGGCGGTGGAATTATTCATCCGATTGTACTGGCAATTTCTACTAGTTACGATTCTGATCCAGCCAAAGGCACCGAAGGTCGGATGGGAAAATACCTATCGTTGGTTAACTACCAAGCCAACCCGATTACCTCTGCAATGTTTATTACTGCAACCGCCCCTAATCCATTAGTAGTTGATTTAGTGGCAAAGGCGACCAATAGTGAAATTTCATTAAGTTGGAGTACTTGGGCACTGGCAATGTTAGTGCCGGGTTTAATTGCATTAATTATTATGCCTTTGATTATGTATTGGATGTATCCACCCGAAGTCAAAGAAACGCCTAATGCAGCTCAGTTTGCTAAAACTAAATTAAAAGAAATGGGTCCAGTCAGTAAAAATGAAATCATCATGCTTGGTGTATTCGGTATTTTATTGATGCTATGGGCAGGTATTCCCGCCATGATTTTTGGCTCCGCTTGGGCTGTTGACCCAACGACGACTGCTTTTATTGGTTTAGGATTATTGCTACTTTCAGGTGTACTCACTTGGGATGATATTCTGACGCAAAAGAATGCCTGGGATACGATTACTTGGTTCGCAGCATTAGTCATGATGGCAACTTATTTAAATAAGCTTGGCTTAATCACGTGGTTCTCGAGTGTTTTAGAAACCAGTATTGGTCATTTAGGTCTAAGCTGGATGCCTGCTTGTCTATTGTTAATGCTTGCCTATCTGTATGCACATTATATGTTTGCTAGCACTACGGCACATATTACCGCGATGTTCGCAGCCTTCTATACTGCTGGACTTGCACTCGGTGCACCGCCAATGTTGTTTGCCTTAATGATGGCAGCGGCTTCAAGTATTATGATGACCTTAACCCATTATGCGACTGGCACTTCCCCAGTAGTGTTCGGTTCGGGTTACACCACTCTGGGTGAATGGTGGAAGGCTGGCTTTGTCATGAGCGTGGTTAATATCATAATCTTTGTGGTGATTGGCGGACTTTGGTGGAAAGTGTTAGGTTATTGGTGATTTTATAAATATGGAGGAACATTCTTATGCTAATAGGAATGTTTCTCTAAATTTAAATGCGAATGTATAAATAATATTACCATCAGTATAGATATCTCTTAATCTTAAAAATCTTTTGCCTAATTTTAATTTAAATAAGAATTCTCTCTATCAATCAAGGCATCCCACTCTTCATGACTATAAAGTTTAAGATTGGTCAATTGGGTACCTACTAGTAAAAAGTGATCATCCCATGTCAATACTTCTCTACTGTCCTCTAACGTTCTGTTTGAAAAAATGGGAAATAAAATCTCGTTAAAATGCATTATTCCAATTTCAAGTAAATGCTTCACCTCTTTAGGATTCTCAGGAATTGAATAAAAGACAGGTATATTTTTAATTAATTTAGAGGCGATTTCGCGCGGTTCAGAATATAAATCATCTAAATACCATTTTTCATCATCACATCTCCATAAATATGCATCAAAACTATTTTGCTTAATTAATAAGGTTTCAGTAATAGCATTCGGGTCT
>NZ_JRVL01000341.1:0-1690 GCF_054823985.1 Acinetobacter sp. GN11
TATCAAGACACTCTTCATACCAGCCTGTTTGAAAATCTTCTATTGCCTTTCTTTTAAAGAAACTGGTTCTAAATACTTTGGCAGAGTAAGCCGAATTAATTAAATCTTGGTAAAGTTGTTTGGCTTTTGGGTCTTCGAGCCCATTCGCTATCTGTTGCAAGTCTTCAGATGGAACTTTTTGTTGACGTGCCTCCATGACAGTATAAGCAACTTTTTTTACCACATTACAAATCTCAGGATCACTTACGTTTTCGTCTGCATAACAACTTAAAGCAAAAAAACTAAGCAGAAATAATCTAAACTTCATGACCCTACCTTATTTTTATAGTTTAAAACTAATGACAGAATTTAATTATTAAAAAAGAAATAGAAGATTTCTTACTATTTCTTTTTAAAAGATTACGCTGGATTAATTACGTAAAAATATAGAATAAGCCCAGCTAAAACGGTTGAAGCAATCGTTAAATATGTACCGACAGTATTAAAACTCTGTAAGAATTTCAAGATTTCCATATCTAGAACCCCCTAAATTAGCAACTATAAAGACAAAATGAAATTTATCACAATTCAATAATGCCAATCAATTCACACTTATTGGATTTTTTGAGAGTTAAAACATCAATTGGCTTATTGGTTACAGCTAATCGCTAAAGCATCCTTGTAGTAGTCAGTGGCACTCTTCAAATCTGACAACATTTTTTCTTCGGTATAAGGTTTAGGTGAAATTTTGATTAATGCAGGCATATATTGGGTCTTATAGACCTCAGGATAATCATGACACAAGATTTTTACTTTAACCTCTTGTGATATCTTCGGATTATCTAATTGATCTAAAAACTCTCCAATTTTACGGTCAGACTCTTCAAATTGAGCTTTATAGTCAACTTCAGCTGCTTCAGGTTCTGTTTGTTTTGTGCACCCACTAAGCATCAATACGGCGCTTATTGTAATGGTTAAAATTTTTAACTTCATAGGCTTAACAATTTCACATTCATCTTTTTAAATATTCTTATCTGATTAAATGTAAATAAATACTGGTAATACGTAAAGAAATAGAATTTTTTATCGCTAAAGAAGATACCTCACATCAAGTAAATTTAAAGTTATTTCTTAATTACTCCTCTATTTCCATAAAGCTATAGAAAAATAGGTATAATTTTGCTCGACTGATCTCAAATCTTTGTTAGATTTACACATGAATGAACTTAGTTTTATTAGAAAAAATTTAAGATCTAAAAGACGCTCTTTAAGCCCATTGGAGCAAAAACAAGCTCAGCTTAATGTTCTCCATCATTTAAACAGTCTTGCTATTTTTCATTCATCAAAAAAAATTGGTTTATATTTACATGCCTTCGGAGAAGTTCATACAGATCTGCTCATAAAATTATGTTTTCAAAAAAATAAACAAGTTTATTTACCTATGATTTGTTCTATGAATCAACGTTTAGTTTGGGTAAGAATATCTAAAAACCAATATTTAAATCGACGTTTTTCACATCATCCATTGGGTATGAAAGAACCCATGGCAACAAGAGGAAAACATGTATCAAAACTTGATTTACTGTTGATGCCACTTTTAGCTTGTGATCACTACGGAACCCGTATTGGTATGGGAGGCGGCTATTATGACCGAACACTAGCAAGTGCAAAACATAAGCCTTATCGTTTGGGAATGGCTCATCAATTTCAA
>NZ_JRVL01000342.1:0-242 GCF_054823985.1 Acinetobacter sp. GN11
AAGTGCTCTATCCAGCTGAGCTATGAGCGCGTACTTGATGTTGCGCATTATACGCATTTTTTAAGGCTTAGGAAGCCTTTTTTCATCTTTCTGTCATCAACCGTCTAGTTCTTAGCCAGCACCTTATTTCACATAAATTTAGTAGCTAAAATTATTGATGTTTCCCTCACCTAAGGTGTATTTGAAATATTTTTTTTCAAATAAGTTTTATAGGCTTTTTGAAGTATTTGGCCATATACCGT
>NZ_JRVL01000343.1:0-259 GCF_054823985.1 Acinetobacter sp. GN11
GCCTTTTTGGCCTTGTGCAACACTGAATTCAACACGTTGACCTTCAGCAAGAGTTCTGAAACCTGAGTTAGCGATTTCGCTAAAATGAGCGAAAACGTCTGGTCCTGATTCTGGTTGGATAAAACCGAAACCTTTAGCTTCGTTAAACCACTTAACAGTACCTTTCATGATATTTGAATTAGACATAATACATCCTAGTTTTTTTAAAAATTTAAACCATTTTATTGGTTATGAGTAACATCGAAATAATAAAGAATGG
>NZ_JRVL01000344.1:0-11848 GCF_054823985.1 Acinetobacter sp. GN11
ATCAATCTTAGGAATATTTTAGGTTTTGCAATAAGTTAAAGCACTTTTTTACTATTTGGTAAAGCTATCTATATAAAACAATAGAACTTACTCTCAGGCTTTAATACAAAAAATATATTAAAGTTAAAGGCAAAAGAGAAATGCTCTCTTTTGCCTTATTTAATTACTGTTCTAAGCTATAAGCGACTACATAATCACCATGATCAGGAGACTGACGAGCTCCGCCTGCCGTAACAACCACATATTGTTTACCTGTTTTCGGTGAAACATAGCTTATTGGAGTTCCTTGGCTACCTACTGGCATACGTGATTTCCACAGTTCTTTACCTGTAGATGAATCAAAAGCACGTAAGTAGTAATCTTGCGTTGCAGCAAAGAAGACCAATCCGCCTTGTGTTGCCATTGGTCCACCAATAGTTGGCATACCAATTGGTGCTTTTAAGCCCATTTTGATACCCATAGGTCCTGTGTCTTCAACCGTACCCAGTGGGACTTGCCATGCGACTTGACGAGTTTTCATGTCAATTGCAGTCATAGTACCAAATGGTGGTTTCTGACAAGGAATACTTAGAGCCGACATAAAGCGGTTTTTATTCACTTTATATGGTGTACCTTTCATTGGTACAGCACCCATACCTGTATTTACTTTTTCTCCACCACTCGCCTGAATCTTAATATCTTCAGGGGTCTGTTCCATTAACTGAACCCATAAGCCAAGGCGCATATCATTCACGAACATATAACGATGAGTTGGGTCAAAAGCAATGCTACCCCAGTTCATGCCACCCAAAGAACCTGGGAAGCTTAATGAAACGTCAGTACCCGGTGCAGTAAATAGACCTTCATAACGCATTGACTTAAAGTTAATACGGCACATGAGCTGATCAAACGGCGTTGCACCCCACATATCTGATTCAGTTAAAGTTTGATTACCAATTTGAGGCATTTCAACTGAACGTGGTTGAGTTGCGCTATATTGCTCACCTGGAATATTGGCAGGCTTAACTGGCTGTTCAATCACTTTAGTCAGTGGTTTACCGGTTACACGGTCAAGCACAAAGAATTGACCTGATTTGGTTCCAATCACAACAGCAGGTTTAGTCGTACCATCTTTCAATGGGAAATCAACTAGGCTTGGTTGCATTGGTAAATCGAAGTCCCATAAATCGTTATGAACAGTTTGATATACCCACTTTTCTTTACCTGTTGTCGCATCAAGTGCCAAAACAGAAGTATTGTATTTATGATCTAAAGGATTACGGTTACCACCCCAAATGTCGACAGATGAACTACCCATAGGTAAGAACACTGTATTCATTTGTGGGTCATATGACATTGCAGCCCATGAGTTTGCCGAACTACGTTTATAAGTTTCACCTGGTTTAAGAACATAGTTAGGATCTGGATTACGTGCGTCAAATGCCCAGCGAAGTTTACCGGTAATCACGTCATAGCCGCGGATAACACCACCCGGCATATCTGCAGCAACGTTATCGGCAATACGGCTACCCACTACAATGGTTGTACCCGCAATAGTCGGTGCAGAAGTCACTTCAAAACGTGGAGCTTTAGTTCCAGCTCCTAGACCGTCTAACAGATCAACTGTTCCATTTACACCAAAATCAGCACAGCGCTGACCGTTATCCGCATTGACTGCAATTAAACGACCATCAGGTGTATTTGTATATAAACGACGCGGACATGTCGTATTTGCTGCAACTGTGGTTACTGCATTTGCACCAGCCAAAGTTGGTTGTACAAGTGGTTTGGTCGAATCAAAGTATGCGACCCCACGGCAACGTTCCCAAGCATCGGCTTTAGAGTTCACTTCAGCTTTCCAGAGTTGTTTACCCGAGTCAGCATCTATCGCAAAAATGTTGTTATGTGGTGTACATAAAAAAACTTTATTTCCAACTTGTAGCGGGGTCATTTGGTCTTCAGCACCATTACCACTACCTGTTGTAAAATCGCCTGTTCTAAAACGCCAAGCTTCTTTTAGTTTATGAACGTTATCTCGGTTAATTTGATCGAGAGCAACAAAGCGACTACCACCTGCATCATTTCCATAATTTTCCCAATTCACCTGTTTTTTAGCAGGGTCAACTGGTACTAAAGGTAGCTTTTCACCTGAACTTGCTACTGTTGGATGCGGTTGGAACATTTGATAGAACGCAATCAACATACCGATTACAACTAATCCACCCACTGCATAGGATGAAGATGCCAAACCGCTTTGGAATTGGTAACGTCGAATTGCAGGTAAGGTAAATAACAATGCAGCAAAAAGACCAGCAGGAAACATTAACCGCGAGAATAACGGCCAGAATTCCCAACCTGCATCAATCAGCGACCAAATTACGGTACCAACGAAAACAGCCGCAAATATCCAGACACCAAGTGCCTTTTTACGAAAAATACTAAATGCAGAAATGGTAATAAACAGCCCTGCGACTAGGAAATACCAAGATCCACCTAATGACACTAGCTTTCCACCGCCTACGATGTAAAAAACACCAGTAGCCAATAAAACTAGGCCTAATAGAAAACACCATATTTTGAATAAGATATGAAACTTAGAATCTGACTCAGACATAGATCCTACTCCACATATACTGAACACAATAGTTCAAGCATTTGGGCCAGTTAAACTATGTCTAACCAGCCATCAACATTGTTAAAAATTGACTTTAACGCTTAAGCCCGCCACCCAAGCATCATCGACCGCTTTTACACCAGCAGGTTGATGGATATATTGAATGTTTGGACGTAACATAACGGCCGGAGACCATTGATAGGTATAGTTCAATTCGACATTTAGCTCGTCGTCTTGAATTGGAATATAGTCAGATGCAATCGCATCATAGCTATAATATCCACGGCTTTCGTTTGTTGCGATTTGCTTATCTTTAGCACGATCATTGACCACATAATTGGCAATACCAAAACCAATCGAATCATTTGGACGGCTATCAAATGGCCCTTTATACCAAAGAGCAAGTTGTTGGGTACTTTGAACAAAGGTCGTTGCCTTATCATTTACAACGCCATTCAAACTTACATATAAACCGCGTTTCGGATCTTGGCCGTTATTCGTCAGTTGTTGTTGTGCATTAATCCAGAAACTTTGTTTTCCGTCATGAACTTTGCCGGCAGTTTTAATGTCATTCGCTTCTGCGGTTGAGTACAGCGCACCTACTTTATATTCACCCGGTAAACCATTAAAAGCAGCAAGTTTTGGTTTCCATGCGAGCTCAACTGGTATGGTTGCACCCTTCACGTTGTTCATATCCAGATTAAAACCATCACTATTTGATTCGGTTTTAATGTTGTCTGGATTTACCTCATAAACACCGACACCCAAAGTCCACTCAGGCGCAAATTGATATTTAACGTTTGCAGCCCAAACACCCACTGGTGAGTTGTACCAAATTGAACCAATTGATTTTCCTAGCTGCCCACCGCAAAGCAATAAGTTCTGAAACTCACATTGAGAACTATTAAAGTCTTCTGACATGCCCATACGGCCAACTTTGGCCTGTATAGTATTATCAACAAAGCCTTTCTTTACCCATGCTTGAGACAGACGCCAGATTTTACCGCGGCCATAAATCTCTTGAGCATTACCTAATTGGCTAGAACGCGGGTCTTTAATACGCTCCAAAGTAAGCGCATTTCCATCACGTTTAGTCACGACTAAACTAGCTGTTGTATCTTTCCACCCACCAATCTTTTCTAAATCGAAGTTTGCACCTAAAGAAAGCTGCGCCGCATTTTCAAAAGTATTGCTGTCGTTGTAACCACCATCTAAATTTGTGGCACTTTGGCTCATAATAGAAGCTGTAAATTTATAGCCTTGTTGCTCTAGCTGTTGGCGTTCACCATTCCAGTCACCTAGCAACCATTGACGATCTGGTGACCAAGGCTCATTAGCAAGCACAAGTTGACTGCCTAATACTGCGATTGTTAACACACTCAGTTTCATTATATTTGGCATTTCAAGTCCCTTTTATCATTTCTATATTTCTTTGCTGCGCCTCAGTTTGAGGCGCTTCCCTTATTGTTATTATTTAGTTTGTACGGCCGAACTAAGTTCAGACGTCGCGCCAAAACGATCCGTTACATTCGCTGTAATTGAAGCAACTTTGCCAGTTGGCTTCCAATTTGCTTTTGCATTGCCTTCGGCATCTGTAGCAACGGTAACCGCTCCTAAATATTGCTCAGCTTCTTTTGATGCCGCATTTTGATTTCCAAAGAACTCAACTTGATAGCGTTGGTTTGGTAAACCATTAATTTCTACAGTAACTGAGCCTTTAGTAGCGGTTAACTTAGGCGCTTTAATGCCCTGATTCGGCTGAGCATTACAGTTTTGTTGATTTGGTTGAGTACATGTTTTTTGTTGCTTAGATGGATCCACAACTACGCCACCACCACGAGAACCAACAAAACCTTCGTGCTCAAGTGCAGGTACACCAAATACAATTGCACCTAAACGCTGATTTGGTACACATGAACCACCCGCTTCACAGCGTTTAATATCTTTACCATTGTCCCAAATCAGGTTTTTAGTCAATGTAATTTTTGCATTTGCATCTTTTTCGGAGCGTATAGCAACACCAATACGGTTACCATGCACTCTATTGCTATCAAGAATGTTGCCATCACCTGTCATGTTGAAACCAATCGAGTTATTGGTCATTTCGTTGTAAGCAATATAGTTACGCTTACCCCAGTTAATCTGTAAGCCATCCGAATAGTTTTCGAATTTATTACCGACTACGGCATTGTCATTACCCCACAAAATTTCAATACCTTGTGATGGCTCTGGGTTTGCTTTAGTTGAAACAAAATGGTTATTTGCAATCAGGTTAAAAGCAGCACCGCGGGTTAGTTCTAAACCATCGCCATTGTCTTGGAAGATGTTGTCTAAAACTTTATTGTTATTGGTCGTGGTTGCCGTTGGGTTACCTTGCCCATCATCACCAGTAAGCATGACACCAGCACCACCGTAGTTATTGCTAATACGGTTATGCTGAATGAGATTGTTGCTTGAACGGTTGATCAATACACCAATACAGAAACGATGAATGTCTAGACCTTTTAAAGTGACATTGTTGACGTCACGTAGTACTAAGCCCGGTAAAGTCATGGTACGGACATTTGTTCCATACTGTTCAGGGTTTGCACCTGGGCAAGCTTTTGCCCCTTCGCCTTTAATGTAATTTGATCCATCAATTGCGATGTATTCACCCGTTTTATCCCACTGGGTACCAATAATTTTGACAGGTGCTTTAATTTCAGGAAGTGCGCTATTTAATTTAATCCCATAAGGCGCTTTGCCAACGGCCTGAATCAAGATATCACTTGCTTCACTTGGATTAGCATTGGCTTGTTCAATTGCCCAGCGTAAAGAACCTTTCTTGCTATCATCCTGATAACGGTCAACAACATAAGTTTGTGCCGTAGCTACTCCTGAAACCATCAAACCTAATGCAAGAGTAGTTAAACGTAATGTATTCATTTCATCATATCCTTATGATTTATGGGTTTGTTGGTTGAACGGTTTTTAAAATCTGTTTGAGCTTAGTCACATCAATTTGTCCTGGTGCAGAAGCCTGACCAATCATGCCAAAGCTATAACTTCCACCCATATTGGCTGTTGCAACTCGAGAAATCGTGCCAAGTTGTCCCATCGACATCGTTAACAATGGTTTAGTGGTTTGCTGACTTACTTTTAAAGTTGCGTTCATTAAAGTGAAAACGTCTTGTTTAGATTTTGGCATTACGGCAATTTTTAGAATATCTGCCCCCATTTGATCCTGTTTTAACAGGCGTTTTTCAATTTCGTCTTGGCTTGGTGTTTTTTGGAAGTCATGATTAGACATCACAATCAATACTTTCTTTTGATGTGCTTTTTGAACAATCTCTGAAACGACTTTTTGATCACGGAACATTTCAACATCTAACCAGTCCATGAACGGATTTTTTAAATAGGCCTGATAAGTCTTGCCATAATCCACATCGCTAATTTCAAGCTGACCACCTTCGTTTTTGGTACGAATTGTGGCAATCATTGGTTTATTGCCTAATATCTTTTTCAATACATGACCCAAAGCAATCACTTGTTTTGTATCACTCGCAAAACTGAGTAAATCGATACGAAACTCTGCCAAATCAGCATCTGCTGTATTTGCAATGACTTGTGCTTGCGCTAAAGCTTGTTCTTTAGTTTTTGCTGTAATTGGAACAATTGTTTTAACCGCTGTAGTCGCAGGTTGTATTTGAGTAGCTAAAGCAACAGGTTCAGCATTTACCTGTGCTGTAAAAAATGGGAGTGCAAGCAAACTTAAGCTTAATAATGTTTTCATTTTCATCTCTTTCATACCATCCTTTAAAAAGGCTACACGCATCCATGGACAATCATGTGTAGCCTTAAGTGTTTCTTAAATATCAAAAAATACTGTTTCGTCATCGCCTTGAATACGAATATCAAAGCGGTAAACAATTTCACCATTTTCTGCAAAACGTTTTGCAATAAGCGTTTGGCGACGCGGTGCCCACTCAATGCTATTTAAAATTGGGTCATTGCCATTTGCCTCAGCTTCATCTTCAAAATAAACACGTGTATGAAGACCTAAGTTAATACCGCGAGCGAAAATCACTAAGGCAATATGCGGTGCTTGAGTTGAACCTTTGCGACCGGCTGTAGCACCTGGCTTAATTGTATTAAAGCTCCAGATACCTGTTTCAAAGTCAGCGCCAGTACGACCCCAACCCTGAAATGCAGGATCAGCTTTTTGCTCACGCGTATCTGCCTGACTTGGGTAAATACCATTCGCATCGGCTTGCCAGATTTCAATCAGCACGTCACGCAGCGGTAAACCTAATCCGTCAAATACCTGACCTTCAAGACGAATACGCTGACCTTGGGTTTGGTCTTGTACTAACTGGTTATTAAAGTTGTTTTCAAACACTTCAATATTTGCTTGTTGTGGCAACAAACCAATGTGAACGTAAGGACCACCTGTTTGAGATGGAGTTTCTTTTAATTCCTGAAAATTCCAGTTATTCATGCTCGTGCTCCCGATTAAGTCAAATCATTTTCGAAGTAAGTCGCTCGACGTCCACGTAAAGTGATGTCAAAACGGTAACAACGGCTATCTGCTTCGATAAAGTTGTTTTTATCTTCTAATGCAATCAATGCACGACGTTGATCTTCAGAAGGAATCGTTTTTAAAATCGGGCAAGTGTCAATGAGTGTATCGCCTTCAAAATAAAACTGCGAAATTAGGCGCTGAGCCCAACCATCAGCAATTAAAGAGAAGTGAATATGAGCTGGACGCCATTCATTAATACGGTTACGCCACGGGTAAGGACCTGGCTTAATGGTACGGAAAATATAAAAACCATTTTCGTCAGTTAATGTACGACCACACCCACCGAAGTTAGGGTCCATTGCACCAATAAACTTATCGTTTGGATGACGGTAACGACCTGAAGCATTGGCTTGCCATACTTCTAAAAGCGCATTTTTTACAGGACGACCAAATTGATCACGAACATAGCCATGAACAATGACACGCTCACCAATTGGCAAACCATCTTTGGCATAGTTCAAAATCAAATCGTTATCTTTTGGGCCAAACAGATTTGAAGAAAAATGCGGTGCAGTGACTTCAGTTAAAGTTTCATTAATAGAAATCAATGCATTTTTTGGCGAACGTAAAACACTTGTCTTATAACCTTCCGCATATGCAGGTGGATGGTCTTCAGTATTACGTTGGGCGTAAGCACCCCAGCTATGTTGTGACATCTTTATCTCCTTAATCCTGTTCTTTTGCTGCAACTGAGTTGACTTCTATTCCCAACTCTTTAAAGACTTCTTCGGCCATATGCATTGCAGCATTTGCAGCAGGTAAACCTGCATAGAGTGAGCTATGTAAGATCAACTCTTTTAAATCTTCTTTGGTTACGCCATTGTTGAAGCAAGCACGTAAATGCATGCGTAGTTCATCTTCACGGCCCAGCGCCAATAAAATTGCGATCGTCACTAAACTACGTGTATGACGCGGTAGGCCCGGACGAGACCACACCTCACCCCATGCGTAACGGCTAATAAAGTTTTGAAAATCTTGGTTAAAGTCATTTAAGTTTTGCAAAGATCGACCAACATGCTTTTCGCCCAAAACTTCAGTCCGCACTTCAATGCCTTGTTTATAGCGTTGTTCATCATTCATTGTGATAGACCTCTATTAAGTTGCATCGGTATGCGCAACAAGTGATTTAACAAATACAGCAACAGCCGCAGCAGTCGCTGGAATTAGTAATAAACTGAGAATGGCAGTAAACGACCAATCATTACCAAGTAGTACGGCACCAATCCAAGCACCAAATACCGCGCCGAAACGTCCAATACCCGTCATCCAAGAGACACCCGTTGCACGGCACTGCGTTGGATAGAAACGAGCACTTAATGCTGGCATTGAAGATTGCGCACCATTAATCGCGATACCCGCGCAAAGAACCAATACAGCAAGTAATGTTGAATTTCCTAAGCTTTGACCAACAGCAATCGCAAATAGACCTGCGGCAAAGTAGAAAATGGCAATGACTCGGTTCGGGTTGAATTTATCCATCGCCCAACCAATAAACAATGCGCTCACCACACCACCAAACTGGAATAAACCACCAATAAATGCAGCACGCTCCATTGAAGCACCTGTTTCACGCATCAGTGTTGGTAACCAGCTTGTAAGCAAGTAAACAACCACTAAGCCCATGAAATAGGTCAACCAAAGCAAAAGTGTTCCTTTTGCATAGGGTTTAGAAAACATAATTCCAAAGACATTTTTCTTTTGAGCTGTTTCAGTTTTCTCTTCGGGCACATAAAAAGTGCTTACGTCTTGAACTTGAGTTGGTGCAATATGATTTAAAATCTTGCGTACTTTTTCAGGGTCTTTACCTTTAACAATTAAAAAGCGATATGACTCAGGTAAAAACACAATCACTAAAATCATTAAGATTAAAGGTGACCAACCACCAAGCAAAAATAGACTGTGCCAACCATAGGTTGGAATGAGCCAGCTACTAATAAAGCCACCTGTTGCCATACCTAAGTTGTAGCCACAGAACATACATGTCACCAGTAGTGAACGAATGCGTGTTGGACAATATTCAGAGAATAATGTTGTGGCATTTGGCATTGCTGCCCCCAGACCAATACCTGTCAAAAAGCGTAAAACGACAAGGCTATCTAGGTTAGTTGCATAAGCAGATGCCAAGGTAAAACCACCAAAAATCAGCATTGATACGGCTAAAACAATTTTGCGACCAATACGGTCAGCTGTAGGGCCAGAAACCAAAGCTCCAATAATCATTCCACCAAGTGCAGCACTCATCACTGGGCCTAACTGAGAGCGATCAACGCCCCAGTCTTGAGCCAAAGCAGGAGCAATAAAACCCATTGCAGCAGTATCGATACCATCAGTAAAAATAATTAAGAAACAGATGATTGCGATCATCCATTGATACTTACTGAGTGGAGCATCATTAATGAGTGCCTGAGCATCGATACTTTTATTTGGTGCAGCGTAATCCTGAGACGCCATATTTGCCTCCTTAAGGCCAATTCCTTTTAAACGACTAAGCTATTAGATTTGCTGAATAAACCTAGTTAATTCCTGAGTAAATCTTTGCGGTTGCTCAATATTAGAAAGATGAGATGCTTCCAATTTAGCAATTTGACTGTTCTTAATAGCATTCTGCATAAACTCAGCATCTGCTACTGTTGTCACTGGATCTGCCGTTCCTGCAATGAGCAATACCGGAACTTGGATTTGCGTAATTTCATCTCTTAAATCAGCATGTGCTAAAGCACGACACGCATTGGCATAACCTTGTGCTGGTGTGTTTGCCAGACTTTGAATCGTCATTTGTGCAACCACATTATGTTGATAGTCGAATTTTTCGCTAAACCAACGTGTGTGCGTGGTTTTAACCAATTCAGCCAGTCCATTTTGTTCTACTGATTCTGCGCGACTCAACCACGCCTCAGCCTGTCCAATTTTTGCCGCCGAATTTGCGACAGTAATGCTTAGAAAGCGCTCTGGGTAATGGATACCTAACCAAAGCCCTGTAATTCCGCCCATTGAAATTCCACAAAAATGAGCTTTTTCAATATCTAAGGAGTCTAAAATATCAGCAACATCTTCACCTAAATTTTGTAAAGATGATTCGGCGATCACATCACTTTCGCCATGACCACGTGTGTCGTATGTAATGACATTGAAATGACTTTTAAGCTCATCTACTTGCGGCTGCCACATTCCATGATCTGTTCCTAACGAGTTAGATAACACAAGTGCTGGAGCATCTTTTAATCCATTGGTATATACAGCGAGCTGTTTCCCTTGTCGATTAGTTATAAGCTGTTTCACTTTATATCTCCTCCTTGTGCTTCTTGCAGAACAGCATCAATTTGAGCTTGAATGTTGCCCAAATAGTTTTCTGCCTTAAATATTTCCAAAATTTCTGTTTGACTAAAATGTTCTTTTACTTCATCTAACTGACTAACAACCTCAGATAAATGCTGCTTTTGAGCCACGGCTGTTTTACAAGCTGCTTCAACAACATGATGAGCATTTAAACGTCCAATTTTTGGAGCAAGTGCCATCATGACAGCTTCTGCCATAATCAACCCGTTGGTACAGTCAAGGTTCTGCTGCATATGCTCAGCATTAACTTCGAAACCTTGTAAAACTTCACCAGTACGAGTTAATGCTCCAGCACAAAGCTGAAAAATTTCAGGGATTGCTAACCATTCAGCATGCCACGCGCCTAAGCTACGCTCATGTTCCTGCACCATGCTTTGATAGATACTAGACATAAGTGCTGGTACACGATTTGCTGCTGCAAGTACTGAAGCTGCTGCAACTGGATTACGCTTATGTGGCATGGTTGATGAACCACCACGACCCTTTGCAGTTGGTTCAAACAATTCTGCAATTTCAGTTTGCATCATGAGTGACCAATCACGAGCCATCTTGCCTGTATTCCCAACAATCATGCCGAGCACACTTGCGATTTCTACAATACGGTCACGCTCACCATGCCATGTGCTTGTCGGTACAGTCAGATTCAACTGCTTAGCAAATGCATTTACCACAAGTGAACCTTGATCTTGCAAAGAAGCTAATGAACCCACAGCACCACCTAATTGGGCA
This sequence comes from Acinetobacter sp. GN11, assembly GCF_054823985.1. Lineage (NCBI taxonomy): Bacteria > Pseudomonadati > Pseudomonadota > Gammaproteobacteria > Moraxellales > Moraxellaceae > Acinetobacter > Acinetobacter sp. GN11. Next base: position 11,220 of record NZ_JRVL01000344.1, read on the forward strand.
GTGAATACACGTGGTTTCATTGCTTGTATACGGTCCAAATCACGTTTAAATGCAGAAGCCCAACGTGCAAGCTTATGTCCTAAAGTAATTGGCAAAGCTTGCTGTAACCATGTACGCCCAATCATGACCTGATGGCGATATTGCTTAGCTTGTTGTAATGCAGTGGTGTAGCACTGTTGAAGTTGTGCTTCCACAATGTTTAACGCATCGCGGCATTGCAAAATACAAGCTGTGTCTAAAATATCCTGACTTGTTGCGCCCCAATGCACATAACGTGAAGCATCTTCATCTACATCTTTAACAATTGCTGTAAGCTGCTTTACAAATGGAATTGCGATATTTCCAGCTAAGCCTGTTGCTACAGCCAACGCTGGAAAATCAAACTTTTCTAGTGCCTGCTCAGCTACTTGGGCAATTGTATTAGCCGCATTTTGAGGAATCACGCCAACTTGTGCCTGTGCTTGAGCTAGCGCAACTTCAACCTGAATCATATATGTGATTAAAGCTGAATCACTAAAGATGTCAGTGACGTCTTTTTGATAAAACAAGCTGGCATATAACTGGCTCATGATTAGACTCTCTCAATAATCAATGCGATGCCTTGGCCTACACCAATACACATTGAACAC
>NZ_JRVL01000344.1:11948-12490 GCF_054823985.1 Acinetobacter sp. GN11
AAGTCAGATTGGCTTGTTTAAGTAATTTTTTAATGGCTGGTGCAGGAGCAAAACCCATAATGCGCGGTTCTACACCCACTGCTTTTGAAGCAATGATCTTGGCACGCGGTTTTAGGTTGTAAGCTTGAACTGCCTCATCAGAAGCAATAAGCAATGCGGCTGCACCATCGTTAATGCCTGAAGCATTTCCTGCAGTCACAGAACCCTCTGCTTTAACAACTGGTTTAAGCTTGCTTAAAGCTTCAAGCGTGGTCGATGCACGTGGGTGTTCATCGGTATCAATCACAACAGCATCACCCTTACGCTGAGGGATCTCAACTGCCACGATTTCTTTAGAAAAAAAGCCTTTGGCTTGCGCGCTTGCGGTGCGTTGTTGGCTCACCAAGGCAAACTGGTCCTGATCTGCACGATTCACGTTGAACTGTTCAGCCACGTTTTCGGCAGTCTGGGGCATGGTATCTACACCATACAATTCTTTAAGTTTTGGGTTAATAAAACGCCAGCCCATGGTAGTGTCTTCAATCTTCTGGCTACGGCCAAAA
>NZ_JRVL01000345.1:0-1020 GCF_054823985.1 Acinetobacter sp. GN11
TTTAGTGCTAAATGCTTCAACGTCATACCAGCGAACTTTTACAGTCGGGTACTTCTCAAAAATAGGTTCAAGCTTTTGTGTACTAAACTCAGCCCGCTTTTCACGAGCTAAAGCCAACCAAGCAGGCAAAGCTCTTAAATGAATAAAAAAAGTATAGGTTCTAGACATAACCACTCCGTGACTGAGCTGAGTTGTAGTTCAACTGAAAAGGCAGCATTTACTTGTCATATCAATATGACTCAGTCAGTATATGAGTGATTACTCACATTAAATACTCGCATTTCGGCCCATGTCAGAAACACTTCCAGACCCACGTAAACGCCCGCGTCAAGCACGCTCTGTGGCTACCTTTGAAGCAATTTTAGAGGCGGCTGCTCGCATTTTAGAGTCGTTAGGCTTTGCTGGATTTAACACAAATGCAGTGGCTGAACTTGCTGGCGTAAGCATTGGAAGTCTATATCAATACTTTCCATCTAAAGATGCTTTAATCGTTGAGTTAATTCGACGTGAACGGGCTGAGCTTTCAAATCGTATTGTTGAAGCCATACAGCAACACGATGCCGCAGACTTAAAAGAAAAATTAAAACTCGTCATACATGCTGCTGTGCAACATCAATTGAGCCGTCCGCAGTTAGCACGAACCTTAGAATTTGCTTCTGAACTGATTGGAAAAGATGCTGAGGAAAGTGAGCTTCAACACGAGCTTGAAACCATAATTTCTGATCTGTTTATACGTTCTGGAATTTCACATACACAGACAGCTGCACAAGATGTAATTGCTTTAAGCAAAGGAATGATTAATGCAGCAGGCATAGCAGGGGAAAGCGATTTAAATCATTTACAACAGCGAGTTGAAAAAGCTGTATTTGGTTATTTGAAAATAAGTTTAAGTTAACATACATAAACACTATTACTAGTGAATTTAAATTATTTTTCAATCACTTGTATTTATTTTTGTTTTTTTGTGATAAATAATAAATAATAAATAATTCAATCATATTGGAACAGTTCATGCGATTG
>NZ_JRVL01000346.1:0-607 GCF_054823985.1 Acinetobacter sp. GN11
TTAAGTAATACTAAATAGTTTCGGTGTGACAACTGCGATTCAATTTGTTAAGTTGTGTGGCTTTTATAACAGTGGACGAAATTTATGAAGACAGTTTTAGTTATATCTTTATTGGGTTTTGGGCTGATTGGTTGTGCTTCATCTACATATAATTCTCAAGAAAATTATTTAAATAACGCTCCAACTACTCCAGTGAATAAAGCATTTAATAGTTTTAAAACACCTGAACACGGAATTTTTACTGATCAAGATGTCCATAATATGCCGGAAAATTCAAATATGAATTTTCGCTACGAAGTCCCTTTTTAAAGAAAAATAAAGCATTAATTTAAACAAAGGTAGATAAGGATGGCTGACTACCTTTGCTGGCTAGGAATAATCAATGATTAATACCGCCTTCGAGTGGTTTTTTAAAATTTAAACTGTTAAATTTTAATTATTGAAAAAAGGTACTTTAAATGAAAAACTTCACTATTATTGCTTCTTTATTTTTATTAGTTGGGTGTACGACTGGCCATAAACAAGTTCCTCCTGTTCAAGTGACTGATAATAAGATTACTTCAGAGGCTGAAAAATATAAAAAGCAATATCAAAAGAAAATTTATAA
>NZ_JRVL01000347.1:0-410 GCF_054823985.1 Acinetobacter sp. GN11
TAATAGCCCTATTATTGAAGAGCATTTCGATAATGAAAGATTTTTTAGTGAATGCCAGCAATGGTTTGCTCAAGAAATCATTAAACTTTATAACCCTCAATATCCTGATGGGAAAAATTCAATTTATGAAGTTTTTAGTAGAAGGAATTTTTTAAAGGGACCAAATGGCGCACCCTGCACAACTCAGTTAAAGCGGATTCCGCGTGGTTCTTTCCAAGAATATGGCGACTTACATGTATTTGGATATGACCTAACAGAAATTGCGCGAGCTGAAGAGTTTGAAGAAAAAAACCCAACCATTAAAACTTACTTCCCTTTAATTGAAGCAGAACTTACCAAAGCAGACTGCTTAGCAATGCTTCAAGATGCAAATATTGAACTACCAGCAATGTATAAGCTTGGCTATCTAA
>NZ_JRVL01000348.1:0-525 GCF_054823985.1 Acinetobacter sp. GN11
ATAATTAGACTGATTTTATTTTTTAATAGGTTTAAATGATAGAAAAATAATATATAAAAAAGCCCTCTATTGAGGGCCTGACTTTATACATTAGTGTCTAAGATAGCTTGAAAAAAAGTTGGAAGTTCAGAAAATTGGACGAGTTGGGTTTTATCTTCTTGTTTATAATAATACTGATAGTTTGGATTTTCTGAATGATTATCGAGATATTGAGTTGCATCGGTAAATTGTGCTTTTGCAACTGGTTTGTCTTTTTTAAACTTCACAATAATAGGGTTTACTGAGTTTAATTTTACCGGAACACCATTCTCAAATTTAGCAGTTTCAATTAATAAAGAAATTTTAAAATTTCCGAATGTTACGCAACAATGGCCTCCATTTTCCGTTTTAATATCATGGTCAGAAAAAAGCTCTTTAAATAAATTCTTTAAAGATTCTCTGTGCTTATCTAAAGCAATTTGAAAGTCCTGATCTTGTTGTCCTATTTTTTCTTGCTCTTCTTGTAGCAATTTAGCTTGCTTTTCA
>NZ_JRVL01000349.1:0-851 GCF_054823985.1 Acinetobacter sp. GN11
GGCTTTAACAGGTGCAACTTTGATTGATGCAACGAATTAAGTTTGTAAATGATGTAGTCACTACACTTAATAAATAGCATCACAGCCTTGAATTACATTGATATTCAAAGGCCTTTTGTATAGGCAATACCTTGCTTTTCAAAGATGAAAAGTAACAAAAATCTATGTTGAACAGAGGAGGCTTCCTTGCCTCCCTGTCCAACGGGTGACATCCATGTCACCTGTCACGATAGCAAACCGCTAGTGGATACGAGGTGGCGACATGGATGTCGCCTCGTTGCTCAGCACAACAGGGATGTTGTGTCTGAGTAACAAAGGGTTTTGTCACTTTTGCCCTGTCAAAAGTGAGGCATTGCCTATGCAAAGGAAGAATGGATAAACCCATCATTTGTGGCAATGACAGCAACAGATTTCAAAATGGAAATGTAAGAATGAAAAACGCTTATATCATCGATGCCATCCGTACTCCATTCGGCCGTTATGCCGGTGGCCTTGCTCCTGTCCGTGCCGATGGCCTTGGTGCTGTGCCGATTAAAGCTTTAATCCAACGTAACCCAAGTGTAGATTGGGAACAGGTCGATGATGTGATCTATGGCTGTGCCAACCAAGCCGGTGAAGATAATCGTAATGTCGGCCGTATGTCAGCACTGCTTGCTGGTTTACCGTATCAAGTGCCGGCAACCACCATTAACCGTTTGTGCGGTTCTTCACTCGATGCGATTGCTATTGCTGCCCGTGCCATTAAAGCAGGTGAAGCGAACTTGATGATTGCAGGTGGTGTAGAAAGCATGAGCCGTGCTCCTTATGTGATGGGTAAGTCTGACAGTGCTTTTGGCCGTAGCCAGAAGATT
>NZ_JRVL01000350.1:0-1157 GCF_054823985.1 Acinetobacter sp. GN11
TTTAAATATATGGGAATTGCATTAGCATTTAGATTTTTTATGAACATTAAGTTATATATCTAATATTTAGTTTGTTGTAGAGGAATTAAATATGGAAATTTCATAATAGTAAATTTTAAAAGAAGTAAAAATTACCGCTTCAGGCTCAATCGATGCGATAAATGCAGCTTACGCTGATGGAAGCTAGGTAGCTCTCACGGGAGAAAGTACTAAAAGAGATACTGCTGGCTTAGTAGTTGCAATGGAGGTAGATCGAAAGGTAATTCCTGTCACGATGCCAACAGATGGCAAAGTTAGAGTAGGTCTTTATTTTAATCAGGTTAGTAAACAAATGGGTTATATCATTAATGGAACGAATTATGGATATCTTAATTTATTTACTGAAAACTCTTTGAAAAGTATGGGATTTAAAGGGGCAGGGATACAATCACCAAATGCCAACTCTAAATTTCTTGGTAAAACTATTTCAGTCCAGTTAATTACCGATAAAGCAAATATGCATTTTACATATACAATAGGCACCCCTGATATTTGTGGAAATGATATTTAAGAATCTTATATAATAAAGAACCATTCATTTGAATGGTTCTTTTATGGGAGAAATCTATGAAAGACAATAGAAAATTCTAGAGGCTTTAGTTTTTGATAAAATGAATATCTCAGAAGACAGGTTCTCAATAATTTCTATTCAAATCATTCAATGAATAATTGATTGATATGAAAAGCCCTGCAAATTGCAGGACTTTTTTTAGAATCTATTCTTTAAACTTAGAGCTGGTTTTTCTACTAGTTTCCAGCTCAATATAGCTAAAATTATTGTGACCATGAATGTAAGAAATATATAGATTGGTTCATGTAAGAATCCAACAGCCACAAGAGTGTTTACAACAAGCATATGATAAATATATATTCCATAAGATATGTCATTATGTTTTAACAACTTATCACTGAGATTTTTATGAGAAAATGCAAATGATAGAGTGACTAAAGAAAGCAAAATGGTTGTAATTATTTGGAAAATGTTAGTCATCTCATAAGCATGTGTTTCTTTACCTAAATACACTCCGAATATTAAAAAATAAACTACATAAATCGTGAACCAAATAATAAACTTATTTTCAATAAATTTAGATAATCTGCTCCAAAAAATATAGAAG
>NZ_JRVL01000351.1:0-2602 GCF_054823985.1 Acinetobacter sp. GN11
AACTTTAACTAATGAAAATCTATAGTTTTTTTAGTAGAGCTAATAAAAGTTGAATAGAATTATCGAAAAATGATGTAAAAAGTGTGATAAACCATAAAATTTTTTATAATTGAGAAATTCATCAGAACTTGAATTGTTAATTGATATTTAGAATGAAACTTATATTAGCGTTTTTGTTGTTTTTTTGTATTATGCGCGATAAGTAGAGTAAAAAAATAACGCTTTGAAAAAACAATCAGAAAAGCTAGTGATTGTGATGGGGAAGGCTAGTTTTTACATCTATTAATTTTATTGGCGTAATGTAAAAAGGTTTTTAACCATGAAAAAGTCTCTCATTTTATCAGTAATTACTGTGGGTTTAATGTCTATCAATGCCGCAAATGCTGCAACTGCAACAGGCACTTTGACCGTTAAAGCAACAATTACAAATAGTTGTGTATTGAATACTTCGGCTACAGGTACAACAGCTAACGCAGTTTTAGATTTTGGTACTTTAAGTTCTCTTGCTAGCAATGTAGACGCAGACACCACAACAACTGGTGGTACTGCAATTAAAGTTTTATGTAATAACACTGTGCCATGGACTTTGGCTTTTGATGCCGGCAAAAATGCTCAAACGACTCAACGTCGTATGATTGGTGGTGCAACAAGCAACGAATTTATTCCTTACAACCTATTCTCTGACACTAACCGTGCAACAGCGATTGGTATTGCAACAACTGCATATAGCGGTACTGGTACTGGCGCGCCACAAACAGTTAACGTCTATGGCCGTATTCCTGCTGGCTCAACTTTACCAAGCGCGGGTAGCTATGTTGACACTGTGACTGTAACAGTGACTTATTAATTTTTAATAAGTTTTATTGTGTCATTGCTAGCTCTTGATTCCAAGAGCTAGCTTAATTTGAGAAAAGTAATTCTGGGCAAATCATGAGAAAAAATATCTTTGTTACTACAAGTTTATTATTATTTTTGCCTAGTATGCTGAACGCTGCATCAATTCGTCTTTCGCCTGTAAATATTGAAATATTAAGCGATCAAGCGGCATCCTCAATTAGCTTATATAACCAGTCAAATGAAAGCAGTGATTTGCAGGTACGTGTATTTGAATGGCGCCAAAATGCTGGGCAAGATCAATTAATACCTACAGATGAGATCGCGGTTAGCCCGCCGTTTTTAAAATTACAACCTAATGATTCTTATAACTTACGTGTCGTTAGAATTAATCCAGCACCAGTTCCTGGTGAGCAAACATACCGTATTATTATTGATGAACTCCCAAAACCGATTGATAACCGTAAAGCGGATCAAGGGGTTAATGTACTACTACGTTCGTCATTGCCTTTATTTGTAGTAAATAAGGACGCAATTACTAAACTTACGTGGTCAATACAACAAGAACAAAATAATTCGTCTCTTACGATTAGTAATGTTGGCAATCGACATGCACTTTTAAGTAATTTAACGCTTGTTGATGTAACAGCGAATAAAAGTTATGCCATTAAAGTAAATACGGTGAATGGTTATATTCTTGCTGGCAAAGCAAGAAATTTTAATATTAGCCCTGATTTTAAATTTCAAACGAATCATAAATATAATATTTCATTGAATATTAACGGTAAGCAAACATCTCTTTAAAGAGGCACATATGAAATATCTCGTAAGTGCCTTATGTGTTATGTACTTGCCGATTCATGCTTTTGCTGAATCATTGCAAGATAATACTAATATTGCTTTACCAAGTATTCCGGAAGTTACAGACTCTTCTCATCAGATTTTCAGTTCTGATAAGGTGTACACGCAGCTTTTTTTGAAGATTTCTATTAACTCAAGTATTTCAACAGATTTGATCTCGGTGCGCCAAGATCAAGATAGAAAACTATATATTCGAGCTCGTGACTTAAAAGTTTTAAGGGTGAAAATGGATGAGCATATTCCAGATAACCAATGGGTGTGTATTAACGAGTTAAAAGGAATCCAGTTCAAATATCTAGAGAATGAGCAGGCTCTAAACTTACAAGTTCCTTCGAACATGTTGAGCGACTATTCAGTTGACTTAAATGGTCAACAGCTCACCAGTCCTCATTTACTGAAAATGAAACCCTTAAACGCGGCTATCCTGAACTATAGTCTGTATAACACCATAACCAATGACGAGAATGTTTTCTCAGGTTCAGCAGAAGGAATCTTTAACAGCGCAATCGGTAACTTTTCATCAGGTGTTTTATACAACGGAAGTAATGAAAATAGTTATAGCCATGAAAAGTGGGTGCGCTTGGAGAGTAAGTGGCAATACGTAGACCCTGAAAAAGTCAAGATATATACCTTAGGGGATTTCATTTCCAATAGTTCTGATTGGGGGAGTAGTGTACGTCTGGCTGGTTTTCAGTGGTCGAGTGCTTATACCCAGCGAGGTGATCTTGTTACCTCGGCACTGCCGCAATTTTCCGGTTCGGCAGCACTTCCTTCAACACTAGATTTATACGTCAACCAGCAAAAGATTTATTCAGGACTCGTGCCATCAGGCCCGTTTGACATTAAACAGCTCCCGTTTATTTCGGGAAATGAAGTTACCCTTGTAACCACAGATGCAACGGGCCAG
>NZ_JRVL01000352.1:0-1482 GCF_054823985.1 Acinetobacter sp. GN11
ATTGCTCTTAAGTTGGGAGAGCGGGAGAAAAGAGAAACTTAAGCGGTCGTTTGTTCTTGAGTTGATTGAATTAATACAGGGTCTGGTAATACTTCAGTATCAGCTACTTTTTCACCTTCAAGCTTGGCAACAACTGCGGTAGCAATACTGTTACCTACTACGTTTGTTGCAGTACGGCCCATATCAAGGAACTGATCAATACCAAGTAGTAAGAGAATGCCTGCTTCTGGTAAATGGAACATGGTGAGTGTTGCTGAAATAACTACAATAGAAGCTCGTGATACACCCGCAATACCTTTGCTTGTTACCATAAGAGTTAACAGAATTAAGATTTGCTGAGTGAAGCTAAGATCGATGTTGTAAGCTTGAGCAATAAACAGCACTGCAAACGTGGTGTACATCATTGAACCATCTAGGTTAAATGAATAGCCCAACGGTAATACAAAGCTAGTGACTTTTTTAGGTACACCAAATTTATTGAGTGCATCCATTACTTTAGGGTAGGCAGATTCACTTGAAGCTGTAGCAAAAGCAAGAGTTACAGGTTCGCGAATTAATTTGCCAAGGCGGAAAATGTCTTTTTTAAGTACGATTGCACCAACAGAGAACAAAACAATCCAAAGTAACAGAAGACCGAAATAGAACTCAGCAATTAAAATACCGTAGTCAACAATTAAGCCTAAACCTTGTACTGTAATTGCTGAAGCGATTGCAGCAAATACTGCAAAAGGTGCAAACATCATCACGTAATCGGTAATACGGAACATGATCTTGCTAAGTTCTTCAGTCAAACGAACAATAACAGACTCTTTCTCGTTGCCTTGATTTACAAAAGCGAGGGCTGAGCCAAAGAAAATAGCAAAAACAAGTACTTGTAAAATATCGTTATTTGCCATTGCTTCTGCAATGCTGCGTGGGAATACATGGCTTAAGAATGATTGCAACGTAAAGCCAGTGGTCGCTGGGAGAGAAGCGCCACTAAGTTGTTGAGCTGTTGGTAGTGCTAAGTCTAGAGCTGCACCAGGTTGGAAAAAGTTTGCTAAACCCATACCGATGGCAAGCGATACAAACGAAGCAGTAATAAACCAAGTCATTGACTTGAGTGTGATACTACCGATCGATGTAGATTTCCCCATTGATACAATGCCTGAAACAATTGTGGCAAATACCAATGGAGCAATAATCATTTTGATGAGACGTAAAAAGATGTCTGTAGCGATGCTGAAATAAGAAGCGATTTGTTTGAGCTGCTCACCTTCATTGAAAAAGTGGTGACAAATCCAACCTGTCAGTACGCCAAGTAAAATAGCAATAACAATATACTTGAGCAATTTCTTTTGCTTCATATGAACCTCTATCCATTTGATTCAATCATTCTTTGATGGGATTTGAATGATTGAAAGCTTTCCTTGTTAGTTCAGTCCGGTCGTTCTACCGATTTTATCTTCCTAGATATCTGTATCTGTTTAACCGAATCGAATA
>NZ_JRVL01000353.1:0-368 GCF_054823985.1 Acinetobacter sp. GN11
TAAAGTATTTTTAACTGACACTGGGGAAATTGAGCAAATCATCTTCTTAGATAAAGAAGAACAAAAATTTAAAACAAGTATTGAAAAAGCGATCTGGCGTGCAAGCCCATTTACTTTGCCTTCAAATCCTGAGGTAAGAAAGCAAGCAAGAAAATTCAATATGAAATTTCAGGCTAAATAAGTAAGTGCTTCTTTAGCATGGGGAGCAAATTTAAAACTGTTAATGTATATAAATTTGCTCTCTTACCTTATGAAACAGCGAATATAGTTCGTTTAATGGGTATATAGATTTCTTTCAAAAGTAAAAGCAACGTATTATTTTAAATTGAAAATAAGACAGTTGATGGAGAGGTAAACAAAATATAAAG
>NZ_JRVL01000055.1:0-9302 GCF_054823985.1 Acinetobacter sp. GN11
TTAGTTTTTTTACCATTTGATCTATTTTTTGAGCGATTTTGATTTCCCTGCTTGGGAGTGACTATGATAGAGAATAACCAAAAATATAAAGATAGATTCGACTATTCTATCTTTAGAGCTAAAACACAGCGTTAGAGTGGGTATAGTTTTTCATCAAATTGCTCAAGCTTAGGAAATTCTAGTGGTTCAAGCTGGTCTAGATGAGTGAGGTAGGTTACATAGTCTTCGAGAAGGGTTTCTCGTGCTTCTTGGCTAATATAAGGTACGTGATAAGCAATGAATGGCGGTAAAACTTCAAAACCGGCATATGCCAAAGTACCACGTTGAATCGGTGATAAATAATTTTCAATTGGGCCGTGAATAGAGTTCTCTCCAAACATGTGTGTTCTACCACCGAGTGTTAAGCACAACATCGCTTTTTTACCTGCCATGCCGCCGTGGTTATAAAACCGCTTACCACCATAAAACAAGCCAGAGACGAACACACGATCAATCCAGCCCTTTAAAATTGCTGGAACAGATGTCCAATAAAGTGGGAAATTTAAAATAACTAAATCAGCTTTTTTTACTTTTTCAATTTCTGCTTGAATATCAGGAGCTAGAAGTTGATTTTTGCAGGCTTTTCTTTGCTCAAGTGCATAGTTAAAATAATCAGGTTGGTCGAGCTCTAAAAAATCCTCTTTGGACGCAACAGGGTTAAATTTCATCGCATATAAATCTGAAATCTCTACTGTGTGTCCCAATTTTTCTAAGGTTTGTTTAGCTGTACTTTTTAGAGCGGCAGTAAAAGACTGTGGTTCTGGATGAGCATGGACAATCAGAATGTTCATAAGGTGACCTATATTCTTTTCAGAAATTGTGCTGTCTAGTGCAATTCAGCGGATTTTGTTTTGAATAACTATGCATCAATTTAAAAGAATGGCATAGTTCATGAACTGACAGTTTTTACCATTTCACGCCATTTTATTTTGCTCAATGGGTCACTCATGAATCCAGAATTACCCGGAACTTATATTAACTTATTAGTTGAGACTACTAAGCGGTGGGGTATCTCTGGTGAGCAGCTTTTAAATGGAAGTGGAATAGCCTTAGACCAATTAAAAAAGCCTTACTGGTATGTTGAGTTCAACATCTTAAATCAGCTTATTGAACGGGCCATCGAGTTATGCAACGAGCCAGCATTAGCTGGGTATTTAGCTTTAAGCATGACGGCTTCATGTTATGGTTCAGTCGGAATGGCTGCTATAGTTTCTCCAAATTTAGGAGAAGCGCTGAAAATACTTGAACAGTTCATTGGCTCACGTTGTGAGGTTTTTAAACCAGAATTAAAACAAGAAAACAATTATGTATGTTGGTCAATTCATCAGCCCGTAAAAGCATTTCAGTTGAGCCCAAATGCCAACTTTTTTTTGTTAGTCGGTTTTGTTCAAATTGCGAAAAAATTAACAGAGCTTTCTCATTTAGGAAAAGTTGAATTAAAAATGCCAGAACCAATAGGTTTTTCACAAATAAGTCATCAACTAGGTGTTATTTGTTTATTCAATCAAAAGTGTAATCGTTGGATATTTCCAAAAGAGTATTTAGCACAGCCTGTATTAACGGCTGACCCAATGCTAGCGCCGTTGTTAAATGCACAATGTAAGCGGGATATAGAGAAATTAAAGTTAAAAAGTGGTTGGAAAGGGCAAGTCAAACAAGTTGCTGAAAAATTGCTTTTGAATGGGGAGATTGAGGCATTGAAAGTTGGGCAAGTTGCTCAAATCATGAATATATCGGAGCGAACCCTGCAACGCTATTTAGCTTTTGATCACACTAGTTTTACACTGTTGGTAGACTCCCTGAAAAAAGAGCATGCTCAGAAACTTTTAGCTCAAAATAACATGTCGATTGAAAAAGTGGCTTTAATGCTGGGTTATGCCGAGACTTCTCACTTCACTCGTGCGTTTAAGCGTTGGATGGGTGTTACGCCTAAATATTTCCAAACCAAACAGAAGATGGATGATTTAAGTTAAAAGACCACAAATTTAACTTCATGGCCTTTGATTTATTAATTGAATTCATTAAATAGATTTTTCTGGCTTAGATGAAAGTGACTCAATCACTTCAAAATAGCTCGGTGGTACTGGAACATGTCCACGATCTCTCAATAAACGATGCATACGCGGCAATTTGAAATAGGGTACCGAAGCCATTAAATGGTGCTCCATGTGGTAATTAACATGAATAGGGGCCACAAAGCTTCTAGCAATCCAACCTGCACGTGTTGTACGGGTATTCGTCAGAGCTGTATTACTTGTTTGCATTCCTGCATGTTCGGCCATGGAGCGAATTCTTAAAAATAATGGAAACGGTGTTACGTAAGCTAAAGGCCATAACCAATAAAACCGTTGTTGACCAAAAGCTTTTAAGACACCATAAAGAGCTACATTGGTTGCAATGGCTCCGCTACTGTTTTTTATAATACTTTTAGCATAGTCAACGAAGTCTTTATTACTTCGGTCTAGCCAGACTTGATCATTTGCAACCGTCCATTTCATTAAATCGAGATCCATTAACATTCGACCAAAGCTAAACTTTAATCCCGTCATACCCGTTAAGTCGCGTAAGAATTTACGAGTAAGCGATTTCTTGCTTACAGGAAAACCAGAAACTAAAGAAAGGTCTGGGTCATCTGGAGTAGACGTTTTTGCATGATGACGAACATGATGTACGCGATATTTTTGTAGATCATTCCAGATGGGACGGGCGCATAGCCACTCACCGACAAAGTCATTTATTTTTTTATTTTTGAACAAGCTTTTATGTGATGCATCATGCATCAAAATCGCTAGGCATAACTGGCGACCTGCCAATATTGCTAAGGCAAGCATACAAGCAAGTAATTTGCCCCTGCTCGGTAAGTAATCCCACATCATGATTAAGCTGGCAAATGTTCCACCAATAACAGCCCATGTACTTGCAACAGCCCAAGCACCATATGCATCTGAGGGTTGTGTGAGTTCCTGTATTTCTTCTCTGCTAAAGAGATCGGTCACACTGACTTGTGCGTTCATTTTTATTCTCCCAAATCAGATTTTGGTATCCATATTTATATTACCAATATAATCATAAAATTTAAAAAAATGTAATATTTGTTTGTAAAAAAATAAATCGACCTTTAATGGGCTAATTCATTTTCATAAAGTTTCTGCCAAAGTTTTTGTCCAATCGAATCGAGCTGCTGTACATTTTGAGCAAACTGATTGCGGGCATGTTCGTTAACAAATGGAGAGGGTAGCAGAGGATCGTTCATGAGTAAGGTAATCGTTTCGCGTCCTAATAACAAAGCTTGAGTGGCGGCCTCGTTTAAGGATAAATTTTTATAATTCAAAAGCCATTCTTGGATATCTTGACTATACATCTCATAATTTTCTTCAAGCTGCTTCGTATCCCATAAAGAAGGAATTAACGAAACTGTTTTTGAGTCAAATTTTTGAATAATAGAAATTTTGGCTTCAATTTCAAGGCCTGCTAAATTGAGTTCTTCGTATGTTTTTTCAAAGCTATAAGCTAAATTGTCTGGACGTATATAAATTCCAGTTTCGAGTTGTCTAAAACCAAATTGACGTAAAGCATGTTCTCTCTTTTTTAAAGCGGTCCGATCTATACGACCTAAAGTACCCGTAAATACCGCCAGATAATTCTGTTGCCATTCTTTGGTCTGTTTAATGCCATTTTTACGATTCAAAATGACTTTTGCCCAGTCTTTGGTAGATGGCGAAAGTTGATAGATACCGCGCTCGACACTTTCTATCATGCCTTCATTTAATAGCCGAGTCGTCGCAACACGAATGCCGTTGTCACTCATATTAAAGAGTTTAGCGGCAATCAATATTTGTTTAATGGTGAGCTGAGGATAAGCAGAGGAAAGAAATAAATCGATAATAAGATGACGTGCATTAATTTTGGTATTTTTCATTCAGATAGAATTTTTGATATGAGTTGCATGTAAGAAAAATAATATCATGTTTTTATAATGTCTTTTTAAGATCATTTTTAGGGGCAATAAGCTTAAAAATCTTTAGCTATAGAATGAGAAATTTTGTAGTTCTTAACCAAGTTCATCTTTTTACGATAGTTAACCTAAGATTGTCATGATGATGTGATACATTATTCCCCTTTAAATAAACCGCCTTTTGCTAAGGGCAATAACCACAAATGCTAGAAATGATCTGATATTGGGCATGAACTAGGCCAAAATTATGGTTTATACATGATATAAAACAAATTTTTAGACTTTTCTGGTGATTAACTTTTTGAGCAAGTGATGGAAAATTTTGAAGTTATAAAAGCACTGTTTTTAGGCTTTGTCGAAGGCTTAACTGAATTTTTACCAATCTCGAGTACAGGCCATTTAATTTTATTTGGTCATATTATCGATTTCCATTCAGACGGCGGTCGTGTATTTGAGGTCGTAATCCAGTTAGGTGCTATTTTGGCAGTGTGCTGGTTATACCGACAAAAAATTGTTAACTTGATTAAAGGCTTCTTTAGTGGTGATGTGGAATCACGTCATTTTGCTATCAGTGTGCTTATCGCTTTCTTCCCAGCAGTTATTATTGGGGTTTTGGCAGTAGACTTTATTAAAAGTGTTTTATTCAGCCCAATTGTGGTGGCGATTGCCTTAATTGTCGGGGCACTTATTATTTTCTGGGTTGAATCTAGACAATTTGAACATAAGACACTCGATGCAACCAAAATTACTTTTAAACAAGCACTTTTAGTCGGACTTGCTCAATGTGTTGCCATGATTCCAGGAACTTCACGTTCAGGTGCAACAATTGTGGGCGGAATGTTTGCGGGCTTGTCACGTAAAGCAGCTACAGAATTCTCTTTCTTCCTTGCTATGCCAACCATGTTAGGCGCTGCAACTTTTGATTTGGTTAAAAATGCTGACGTACTGACCGCCGATAATATGATTAATATTGGGGTAGGTTTTGTTGCTGCTTTTATTGCCGCATTGTTTGTTGTAAAAGCATTGGTGCTGTTTGTAGAGCGTCATACGTTACGTGTATTTGCTTGGTATCGAATTGCACTCGGTGTAATCATTTTGATTGCAGCAATGTTCTTTAATTTATCGGCTTAAATAATCTGATGAAGTGAAAAACCTAGAATGTTCTAGGTTTTTTTATGCCTAAAAATTGATTTGAATTGCCTATTTATACAAAGTAAACGTAAGACAGATGTTTTCATTTTAGGTTCATTGTTATATTGATTATTAGATTACTTGCCACAATAAAACTATGCCGCAAAATCATCTTACAGAACATTTGGTCGATGCATTTTTGCACTTGGCTCCAGCAGAAGGCCTCTATCCTACTTTTATCTCTAACATCACTTTGATGCGTGTAGATCATTCCACACCTCCTGTTGCAGTGCTGCAAGAACCCTCAATTGTTTTAGTGATACAGGGATTAAAGCGAGGGTATATTGGTAAAGAAATCTTTCCATTTAAACAAGGGCAGTGCTTATTCATCTCGATTGCAATACCGTTTGATTGCGATACTGTTGTTGAAAATAATGAACCAATGCTAGCGATAGCAATAAAATTTGAACCACAAATGATGACTGATCTCATTACTAAAATGGATAAACAGCAACAAGTGGTTACTGAAGATGCTCACTCAGAAGATTTAAAATTAAGCTGTGGGCTTAGAGTGATTGACATGAATGCGACCATTTCAGAGGTCGCTCTCAGATTGCTCAATTTACTTCGCTCTAAACAAGATACTTTTATATTGGGTGAGCAAGTTAAAAGAGAATTGGTTTATCGTGTAGTGCAGGCCTCAGGTGGAAATCTAATCGAGAGTTTATCGGCTATAGCAAGTCGAAATGGCGTGATTTACACCATTTGTGAAATTATTCAGCGTGATTATTATCATAACTTAACGGTTCAAGAGTTGGCGAAACAAGCGGGCATGAGTATATCGCTTTTTCATCAGACTTTTAAAAATGTGACGAATTATTCGCCTTTACAGTACATCAAAATTACTCGGTTACATAAGGCACGTGAGTTAATCATGAACAATAAAATGGGCGTAGCAGAAGCAGCCTATGAAGTCGGTTATGTCAGTGCCTCACAATTTAGTCGAGAATTTAAACGACTGTTTGGAATTCCACCTAAGTCTTCGATTATTTAACTTAGATCAGTGTTTTTAAAATATAAATCAAACATGGAGCATATAAATGACCCTTCCAACCACTATGAAAATTATTGAAATTACCGCTCCAGGTGGACCTGAGGTTCTAAAAGTTCAAGAGGCTAATATTCCAGTACTTCAAACAGATGAAGTCTTGATTGAAGTAAAGGCTGCGGGAATTAACCGCCCTGACGTGTTACAGCGTATGGGGCTATATCCAATGCCTAAAGGTGTTACTCAAATACCGGGACTAGAAGTTGCTGGAGTGGTGGTTGCGGTAGGTGACCAAGTGCAACAGTTCAAAGTCGGAGATAAAGTTTGTGCTTTAACAAACGGTGGTGGCTATGCAGAGTACTGTGCAGTTGCTGCGACACAAGTATTACCAATACCTGAAAATTTATCGTTTACTCAAGCCGCTGCCATTCCAGAAACGTTCTTCACAGTTTGGGCCAATCTGTTTGATATCGGACGTTTAAAGGCAAATGAAACAGCATTGATTCACGGAGGGGCTAGTGGCATTGGCACCACTGCTTTAGCCATTTGCAATGCTTTAGGGATTAAAACTTTTGCTACGGTTGGAAGCGAAGATAAAGTTGAGGCACTCTCTAATTTGACCATAGCAATTAACTATAAAACCCAAGATTTTGAGCAGGAAATTTTAAAACAAACACAAGATCAAGGTGTTGATGTTATTTTGGATATTGTGGGTGGCTCTTATTTCCAGAAAAATTTAAATCTATTAAAACGTGATGGTCGACTTGTCATTATTGGTTTTATGGGTGGTCGAATCGCAAAAGAATTTGATTTACAAAAATTGATTTTAAAGCGTGCCACGATTACGGGTTCAACGATGCGAGCGCGTACTAGTGAAGAAAAAGCACAAATTGCCCAATCTTTGCATGAGCATGTGTGGCCATTACTGGCACAAGGTAAGTGTTTACCTCAAATCTATAAAACGTATGCTTTTTCAGATGTACAAAGTGCTCATGAATGTATGGAGCAGGGTGATCACATCGGAAAGATCGTTTTAGAAATGAATGCGTAAAGCTGTAATCACTAAAGTTTAGGTGAACGACAGGTTCGCCTAAACTAAATTTTATAATTTAAAACTCTGCCTATTTCTCTATAAAAATTGCCAAATTCTATTGGCAGATTGCACCAGTTCTATGACTTCACCTATAAATTGAGTAAGAAATAAGAATTGGCTCTTAATTTATTATTTCTTTCCATACTGATGAAAAAGGATAGTAACAATGAATACCGCAAATATTGATGATAAAAATCCTACTCCAGATTTGGCTGAAGATAATGCCTTTTTCCCATCACCTTATTCACTGAGTCAATATACTGCTCCAAAAACAGATTACGATGGAACTACATACTCAACGCCGTATACGGGCAGTAAAAAAATCTTAGTGATTGCAACCGATGAACGTTATATTCAAATGCAAAACGGCAAGTTTTTTTCTACTGGGAATCATCCTGTTGAAATGCTTTTACCGATGTTTCATTTAGATAATGCTGGCTTTGAAATTGATGTTGCGACACTTTCAGGTAATCCAGCTAAGCTTGAAATGTGGGCGATGCCAAAGCAAGAACAGGTTGTATTAGACACTTTTCAAAAATATGCAGACAAGTTAAAAAATCCTCTGAAACTCTCAGATATTTTAGAAAATGTAGTAGGGGAAAATTCACCTTATGCGGCTGTCTTTATTCCGGGTGGGCATGGTGCATTAGCTAAGATTCCACATAGCCTTGAAGTAAAAAAAGTCCTTAAATGGGCAGTTGAACAAGATAAATTTATTATTACTTTATGTCATGGGCCTGCTGCATTATTGGCTGCGGCTGTAGACGAAGCGCCTGAAAACTATATTTTCAAAGGTTATCAAATTTGTGTATTCCCTTATGCTCTAGATGCAGGGGCGAATATCGATATTGGCTATATGCCGGGTGCGTTACCTTGGTTAGTTGGTGAAAACCTTGAAAAACTCGGTGTGGAAATTTTAAATAAGGGTATTACCGGACAATGTCATAGAGACCGTAAATTGTTAACAGGTGATAGTCCGCTTGCTTCTAATAATTTAGGCAAACTTGCAGCTGAAACGTTGTTGGCTGAAGTGAAGGATTGAGTATATTGTTCTATCGAAATAGGGCTTTTATTAAGTCCTATTTTTTTATAATAAATAGAGTGTTAGGTGGAAATTTGAAAATGGTAAATGATGTAAAATCAGTATAATAAGTAAGGGGTAGGAGAATATTAAAATGATAAAAATAGAAGATATAAATCTACTTGAGCAAGGATATAAGTTGGTTTTTGATTTAAGGTCATCTTCTTCAATATTGATGGATGAAAATTATATCAAAAATATACAACAAACTACGTTGGATAAGGGAACAACTATGGGGCTTAAGGGTGACAATGGTTTATATGCAGCAGCTGAATGGTGGGGAAATATCGAAAATGGTAATATAGAAAATTACTATGTTAGAGGGTTAATAGTTGAAATAAATGAAGAAAATCCATTTATAGATGGAAGTACCATGATTACAATTAAAGTAAATGGAACTGATAAAGAAATATTTCAAGATATAGTTTTTACTAATGAAAAAGAAAAGGCTATAAGTAAAGAGCTCTATAAAGTTGGAAATGAAATAGTATCCATTTATATTTTGGATAAATTAAAAGAGGATGATGTTTGGAATTGGGTAGTAGAAGAAAAACTAGGTGTTTCTCCATTACTTAATAGGGTTTATATTAAGGGTGGGGATTAAAATTATTCTATATTGATGGGTTGTAGGTGTTTAATATGAATGAAGATGAAATTAATATTACAGCCTATAACTATGTGGGTTATATTAAATTAAATAAAGATATTATTTTTCCTGCTGATGGTAATAAAAATGATGTTATTTATAACCAAAGTGGAGTTAATAGGAGAGTTTTTTCGGGATACGTTAGCTTTCCAGAAGTTGAAAAGAACACTTTATTTTATATGAAAGCTTTTTTGCTTACTCTTACTGTAGATATACCTTGTAAGGAAGAAATTCATTCTTTAATTAAAATATTTTCATATTGTGACAACCACTCTTCATTAATTGAAAAATTATCATTAGGACTAAAAT
>NZ_JRVL01000354.1:0-978 GCF_054823985.1 Acinetobacter sp. GN11
ATATAGTAGGTATATCTATACCTTATGCCCAGTTGGCCTTCTTAAAAATTGAAAATAATAATGCAGATATAGATGCTTTAAATAGTTTAAATCTTGCTTTGATGTATGCAGAAGTGGGAAGAGAATTACAATTAAAAGATTTTAAAATAAAACCTTTAGATAAAATGAATGTACATGATTTAAAGAAGTATTTTTCAGAATTTTCTGCACTACTTTTTTGGGCAATTCTATTAAATAATAAAAATTTAGCAAAGAAATTAGCTCGCCAAGTAGAGTTTTGCTTACAACAAAAATTTCTATTTGATTTTCCTTTAAGTTATGACTATTTTTCATTATGGGCTTATTACAAATGGATTAATGAAGAATTTACATTAGAATCAAAAATAGATGGAAAATTTAAAGATTTGATAAATAATTGGTCATTTGAATCAGTATTTTTAGAACCTTTACTCATAGATATAGCAAATTTACACTGCGAAGAGTTAATAGATAATGATTTACGTAAGTATCCTCCAAAATTTATTAGACCTCCGTTTACTTTATTGCCACTTGAAATTCATGTGATTAATAAATTAAGAGCATTGGATGAATTAGAGGAAATATCTTTAAATCATCCTTTAATGAACACTCATTCAGCAAAAATTAAAGACTTCGATGTGATAAGTGATGATTTGCTTGAAACGATCCAGATAAATTTTTTGTAGTTGAATAGACCAACGAAAGCATCCCAAAGGGGTACGCTTTTTTATTACACATTGCTTGAAAAGTATACAGAAACCTCGCTAAAACGAGTTGGAACGCTACAAACGCGAATGATACTTTAAGTTTCACTCTTCCCAATAAGTGAGGTGAGCAATGAAATTGTTAGCTTTGTTCAGTATGGGAGTTGCAGCAAGTTATTGGTATAAAACTATAAAAGATAGCAAGCTAACTCTTCTGAAACCTAATTTTGATGAAATAGTAAAAAACTTTGTATTA
>NZ_JRVL01000355.1:0-135 GCF_054823985.1 Acinetobacter sp. GN11
TAAAGCTTTGGCGAAGCGCAAGACAAACGAAGTGCGTAGCGAATTATATTTATAGAATATTTTTTTACAGGCATAAAAAATGCCACCTGAGCAAGACAAAGCGACTAAAGCTTTGGCGAAGCGCAAGACAAACGA
>NZ_JRVL01000355.1:235-13284 GCF_054823985.1 Acinetobacter sp. GN11
CTCTACACAGGATTACGGGCATAGAGGCAAAAACTAAATGATAGAATTTAAATTACTATTGAATTTCTTGCTCTAAGACTGACCACAGCTTTTGATGTGATTTTTTAAACATTAACATGTGCCCAATTGATTTATAGCCGAGTTTTGTCGGGTTCAGTTCTAACATTTTAGTAGATGCATTTGGATATAAATTTAATAAATCTACAACGTTGTGTTGAGTGGCAATTTCATCGTCACTTGCCCAAATAGAAGTAATAGGACAAATAATTTCAGTATGAAAGTCATGAAAGATAGTTTTACCAATCGCATTTTTCACATAGCCTGGATGACTGCAAAATTCTCTCCATTGTTGCGCGACTTTTTTAGGTAAGTTTTCACCCATTCCAATAAATTGAGTAGCACCATAACCTTTTAACGTACTAGAAATTGGGAAGATAACGTTAAACATAACAGGGGCCAGAAACTTGGTTTTACCTTTGAGTCCTTTTACATGGCCTGTAGAACCTGCTACCGCAACAACTTTTGCTACTTTATGAAAATTTGGCACAATCCCTAATAGTTGCCCACCCGCACTATGGCCAAGAAGGGTAACTTTTTCTGCTTGAGTTTTTTCTAATAAGGCATCAATTGCACAAGGAATATCAAGCGTTCCCCAATCATTAATACTTGCATCGCTTTGCTTTAATGGTCCATGCAATGAATCTCCAATGCCACGGAAATCAAAGCTTAATACTTCATAACCTTGTTGACTTAACCATGTAGCAAAAGGATGATAAAAGTTTTTAGTAATACCTGTAGCTGGACAAATCAAAACGGGATTTGCCGACTTTTTTGATTGAGTTGGATAAAATTGTGCAGCAAGTTGATAACCGTCTTCGCAGGTCATCCAAAATGATTCAAAAGTGTTATCCATAATATTACGTAATGATTAGCTTATTAATGAATTTAATTTACATGAGTTCTAAAATGATACTTGATTAAAGTGTGACTATAAAGTCAAGATTTATGCTATACAGCTCATTAAATTTTAATAAAACGAATAATAGGGGAAAAGATGGATTTACCGAAAGCTGTACAGTTGGCGATTGTGTTTAGTGGCATATTTTTATGGATAGGAATGTTCACAGGGGTGTGGAAATATTGGCAAATACGCCGTTCAGAGTTACATCGTGCCCACTATTATGTTGATATCGCTCATCGCAGCAGTTTACTTTATGCGGCTGCCAGCCTAATTCTTGCTGTACTGAGCTATTTTACTGTTTTAAATGAAAATATTGCTTTGTGGTGTGTGTTAGCAAATGTGTTGTTTTTTAGCTTTTCAATATTAATTTATATGGTACACGGTTATTTACAGGACACTACAAATCAATTCAAAACTCCACATCGGTTAGGCAAATTTAACTTACCTTCGTGGTTAATGTCTTTAATGATGGTTGGATTGATTATTACTGAGTTATTAGCTACAGCTATTTTAGTTATTGGAACAATTTTTTTATTTCTGGGTATATAAAATGGATGATGGCTCATCCATTTTTTAAATCTTACAATTATTGTTGACTAAGACGTCGCTTGGCTAATTTTCGCATCTTATGATCGACAAAGGCCCACAGACAAAATATGAAAGAAACCACCATCGCATACATAAAGTATTCGGGTTTTAGATTTCCTTTAATCATACCTTGAAACAGTAAAGTCAGCATAAGAGCAAGCGGTGTCACTCCATAAACAACTGAATCTTTGCTGTTCAGAGTGTTAATGAAGACTTGTTTGTTGAAATGTAATGATAACATCTCCATCCCTCCTTGTGGTTGCGCTAAAACCTAATGTTTTAGTCAAGAATAACTTTTAAGCTTAATGTTGTACTGCTATTTTCAACTCAATTCAAGAGCGAATAGAAAATTTTTTAAACAGTTTTATAAAAACCTCTATATTTATAAAAGCTTAAGGTATTAAAAAAGTAAATATTAAATACTTGTTCTTTTCAGAAAGAGAAACTATTTAGGTGAAAAGTGGATTAATTTCTCTTTCCTATCAATTTATCTTAGCTATTTTGCTTTTTAAAAAAGGTATCAATTGCATGTTGAGCAATTTCTGCATCTTCAAAAGATTGAACACCAGATACACCAATAGCACCTAAAATTTCACCTTCGTGAATAATTGGTTTTCCACCTTCTAACATGCCTTGAGCGCTAGGCATACTTAAGAAACCAAGACGGCCACTTTGCAGAAGTTCTTCATAAAATTTTGATGGTCTACCTGATATTGAAGAGCATTTTGCTTTTTCTAGACATAAGTGTGAACTTAAAGGAGAGGCGCCATCTAAACGTTTCATGAGTAATAAGGAGCTTGTTTCATCAACAATAGCAATGCTGACTTTAAAGTTGTGTTCAATTGCATATTTTTGAGCTTCTTCCATTAAAAACTCTGCATCTGCTAATGTTAAGTAATATTTAGTTTTCATTGTTGCTCTTCTTTCCTGAGTAAGCTAAAAATTATTTTAATGTAATTTTACAGTAAAAATTGATTATTTCTATTGTTGATTTGTCATTAAAAACTAGTGTGGAAATAAAATGCTGGTTGGGTAAACACAGCATTCTATTCAATATATAAAATCATGTTTGGATAAAACTCGATTTCAAAAAAGCCACTAGATTAAATATTTTTGAATTTAACTTTGTCGATAATTACGGTAATTGCAAGAACAACTAAAGATGGGATCAACCAAGCTAAGTTTTGTTCATTTAATGGTAAATGTTGAAGAAATTCAGGTAAATAATCACCGAAACCTGCAACTTTAAGACCATCAATAATACCGAAAATTAAAGCAATACTCGTTACTGAACCGACAATAAAAGAAGGTTTATGCCAAAATTTCCAGAAGAAGCTCAGCATAATCACCACAATTGCTGGTGGATAGATTGCACTTAAGACAGGTACTGAAATAGCAATCAGTTTAGTTAATCCAAGATTCGAAATAATGAAAGAGAAGCCAACTAAAATAAATACTAAAAGCTTGTATGGTAATTTCGTTAACTGAGCAAAGTACTCGCCACACGCACAAGTTAAGCCAATTGCTGTAACCATACAGGCTAGAAAAATTAGTCCAGTTAAGAATAATGAACCCATATTTCCAAAAGCATGTTGAACATATGCATGTAAAATTACCGCACCATTTGCTGCATTTGGTGCTACTTCATGGCTACCTAGACCTAATTTGAACAAGCTCAAATAGACTAAAGTAAGACCGGCACCTGAAATGAGACTGGCAATAATTGCATATTTGGTCACTAACTTTTTATCAGTTACACCACGTGAGTAGATCGCTTGAATAATAACGATACCAAATACCAGTGCGCCTAACGTGTCCATAGTGAGATAACCATTTACGAAACCTTCAGAAACTGGAGAGGTAACGTAATGGTTAATTGGAGCAGGTACGTAACCAGAAGGTATCATGACTGCTGCAATGCCTAAAATTGCTAAAGCAATAATTTTTAGCGGGGCAAGCACATGTCCAACTGTGTCCAATAACTTGTTTGGATAAAGTGAAACTATAGTTACAAATGAAAAATAAATTGCGCTATAGATTAAAAGACTGCTACTTGAGGTTCCAAAATAAGAAGAAAAACCAATCTCATAAGAAACTGTAGCTGTACGTGGGGTAGCAAATAGAGGGCCGACTGATAAATAACAAACCACAGTTAAAATTAGACTTGCTACTCGACCTAAGGGAGAGCTAATAATTTCAATGGAACCCTGCATACGAGAGAGTGCCATAATAGTAATTACGGGTAAACCAACAGCAGTAATCAAAAAGCCCATTGCAGCTAGCCATACATGATCACCAGCTTGTTGAGCGACGATGGGAGGAAAGATAATATTGCCAGCCCCAATAAAAAGGGCGAAGGTCATAAAACCTAAGGCAATAATATCTCCAGTGCGAAGATGTTGCATAAATTAAATTTAATAAAAAAAGAAGGAATTTTAGAGCAAAAGTAATCATGATCAAGCGCTAATTTATGTGAAAAAGCTTTTTTTCGGGTGGTTAAAACGATATATAGAGTTATAAGCGTTTGTTTGGTTAAAGTATGTACTTGAAAAGCCATTAAAAGGCTAAAAGAACTTCTTTTTAAGTTCTGACTTTTCATAAAAAATATGTAAGAATAAAAACATAATTTTTTATTGTGAATGCTGAATATTTAAGCATTTTAGGCTTTTGGTCTGACTTATATTCATCCTAAAATATTTTGAATTACCTTAGGTTTTTGTAGGGAAGGGCATGTTTCTTGTCTGCGAGGATAGAATTGAATGAGAGCTTCTACTGTTACGATTAAAACTGAACAAGATCTGGAAAAATTAAGAGTTTCTGGGCGCTTGGCTGCGCAAGTTTTAGAAATGATAGGGGCCTATATTAAACCGGGCGTATCTACTGAATATTTAGATAACCTTTGTAATGACTATATTGTAAATAATTTAAAAGTTATTCCCGCTAATGTGGGATATCACGGTTTTACAAAAACGATATGCACTTCAGTCAATGAAGTTGTTTGCCATGGGATACCATCGCCGAATAAAATTTTAAAAGATGGCGATATTATTAATATTGATGTCGCAATTATTAAAGATGGTTATTTTGGTGATACGAGCCGCATGTATTTTGTGGGTAATGTAAATCCACAAGCGAAAAAATTAGTTGATACAACTTATGAGGCGATGGTTGCAGGTATTCACACTGTTAAGCCAGGAGCGACATTGGGTGATATTGGTTATGCTATTCAGTCGATTGCTCACCGAGAAGGCTATAGTATTGTTCGAGAATATTGTGGACATGGGATTGGTAAGGTCTATCATGAACAACCTAATGTTTTACACTATGGACAGCGCGGGCAAGGCTTGGTCTTAAAGAAAGGAATGGTTTTTACCATTGAGCCAATGGTGAATGCAGGTAGACCGCAAGTGAAAGAGTTAAATGATGGATGGACAGTTGTTACTCAAGATCTTTCGTTATCGGCTCAATGGGAACATATGGTTGCAGTAACAGATACTGGTTTTGAACTATTAACCCCTTGGCCTGAAGGTGTGGGAAACTATCCTGCAATTTGAAAAATATAGAAAAAGTTCGATAAATTATCGAACTTTTTTATTTTAACGCTCAGAAAGATGTTCTACTAAATAATCAATGAATACTCGAACAGCAGGCAGTAACCCTCGGCGTGATGGATATACGGCATGTAATATTCCATGAGGTGCTTTCCAGTCTGGTAAGATTTGTATAAGTTGCCCGGATTTTAGGAAGTCTTCTGCTGCAGTCTCTGGCAATAATGCGATACCACAGTTCTGACTAGCCAATTGAGCCAACATGTGTATGTTTGTGCCCATTACAATAGGGCTAACTTTGACTTTCTTTTGCTGATTGTCAGGTCCATGCAAAATGAATTGTTGATCAAGATGATCTTCAGATAAACTTAAAATGCGATGTTCACTGAGTTGCTCTGGGTTTTTTATATCCCCAAACTCATTTAAATATGCCTGACTTGCGAATAAACTTTGTTCTATAAGCGCGAACTGTCGAAGAACTAAACTAGGGTCGTCATCCAGTTTTGAGCGAACTCGTAATGCGATATCAATTCCTTCATTAATAACATCTACTCGGCGGTTGCTGACCATTAGTTGCAAACGAATTTCTGGATATTTTTTTAAGAAAGCAGGTAGGATTTTAGGAAGTTGATTTTGAGCAATATCAACAGGCACACTAACTTTCACCACGCCTCTAGGTTGAATACTTAAATGATCAACTAAATCATGAGCAGCTTGCGCAGCATTCATCATGACTTGAGCATGTCTATAAATATCCATCCCAATATCTGTAACAGCAAAATGACGAGAACTACGCTGGATTAAGCGAACCCCCAAGTTTTCCTCTAAGCTGTAAACGCGGCGACTTAATTTTGATTTTGGTATATCCGTTACACGCTCAGCAGCACTAAAGCCACCATGCTCAACAACAAGAGCAAAACAATAAAAATCATCAAGATCAGTGAGCATTAAAATATCCTATTTCTGCAACAACCATGATTTTACATCATTATTTTTGCAACGATAATTCTTATGCTAAGTTTTTTGTAAGTAGGAGATAAATTCATTATTTAATTGATAGAAAGAGTTTTGAAATTATATTGTAATTACTTTGTAATTCGAATGTATGTATTTAAAAAGGCTTTATAGGTTGTCTATAGAACTATTTAACATTTTCTTCTACACTATATTTTTCTCTAATTTTCAAATCTAATGCCTTATCAATTGATAGAACTTAACGATGCCTCAGCAAATATTGAGTGTCCATTTTGCAAACAAGCGATAATTGACTGGGCACAAGAACAGTATGTTCAGCCATGTGAGCACACTTTATTTATTGCTATGGATTTAGGATTCGAATTTGTTGCAGATCGATTTGAAGAGTGCATGAGTCAGAGCGTGGATGAGTTACACGAAGATCCAAATATGAATATTTTTGAAGCTCTAATGACAACACCTTATGAAAAATTGATTGTTTTAAAATCTGATTTAGGTGTGGAAAGTTTATTTCGTTATGTTGGGGTAAGTGATCTTTAAAATTGAGAGTATAAAAAAGCCAATCTATTGATTGGCTTTTTTATTATTTACGCTTCTGGTGCAGCGCTATATTGTTCAACTAATGGTTTTAATTCGCCATTTTGGAACATTTCAAGCATGATATCGCTACCGCCAATAAGTTCGCCATTTACCCAAAGTTGCGGGAATGTAGGCCAATTCGCAATTGCTGGTAAGATTGCACGAATATCAGGATTTTCCAGAATATTTACATATGCAAATGGACGACCAATTTGACTGAGCGCCTCTACAGCACGTGCAGAGAAACCACATTGTGGAAACTGTGGAGTGCCTTTCATGTAAAGTAAAACGGGATGCTTCGCAATTTGATCGCGGATTAACGCTTCAGTATCACGTGCTTGTTCAGTCATAAATAGATCCTCAACTAATCTAGCAGCATTATAGGGGGTGTTTATGTTGCTTTGCAAACCACCTGAATACTTAAAGTTGCATTGAATATTCAATATTTTATTGTATAAACCGAAGTGATAGCGAAAAGCGGACGAAATTTTAGATAAATGATTGATGAGACTTTTCATCAGAGCCAGTTTTTGTTTATATAAACCCTTCTAAAAACCTCATACAGACAGAGTTCGTTATGACTGATATTACCCTAGCTCCAATACAACCTGATCAACCATCACACTTAATGGCTACTTATGGTCGCCAAGCGATCAGTTTTGTACGAGGCCGAGGGGCATATCTATATACTGAAGATGGCACAGAATATCTAGATGCCTTAACTGGTATTGCTGTATGTGGTTTAGGTCATGCTCACCCAGTTATTGCAGAAGCAATTGCTGAGCAAGCTGCAACACTTGTGCACACAAGTAATCTATTTGAAATTCCTTGGCAAACTGCCGCGGCTCAGAAGCTTGCTGAAGTTTCTGGCATGGAAGAAATCTTCTTTTCAAATAGCGGTGCTGAGTCAAATGAAGGTGCAATTAAGATTGCTCGTAAATTTGGTACTCAACAAGGTGTACGTTTGCCAAAGATTATTGTGGCAGAACAATCATTTCATGGTCGTACTTTGGCAACACTTTCAGCAACGGGCAATAAAAAAGTACAAGACGGATTTGCTCCTTTGGTGAATGATTTTATTCGTGTGCCATTTGGTGATGTAGAAGCAATTCAAGAAGCTGCATTGCAGCATCCAGATATTGTTGCGATTTTGATTGAACCAATTCAAGGTGAGGGTGGTATTAATACTGCTCCTCAAGGCTTTAGCTATCTTGAAGAAGTTCGCAATATTTGTAATCAGCATAACTGGCTTATGATGCTAGATGAAATTCAAACAGGTAATGGGCGTACTGGTAAATATTTTGCATATCAGCATACCAACATTGTGCCTGATGTCTTGACGACTGCGAAAGGACTTGGAAATGGTTTTCCAGTAGGTGCTGTAATGACACAAGGTAAAGCTGTTGGTTTATTGGGACCAGGTAGTCATGGTTCTACCTATGGCGGTACTGTACTAGGTTCTCGTGTGGTTTACACAGTCATTGATACAATTCAAAAAGAGAATGCTGTAGAAAATGCGGCAGTAGTAGGACGCTATATTGTTGATCAACTTCGTGCAAAGTTAGCAGACAAGAATATTCAAGTGCGTGGTTTTGGTATGATGATTGGTATTCAATTGCCTAAAGACTGTGCTGAACTGGTTGCTATTGCTCGAGATCAACATAAGCTTATTATCAACGTTACGGCAGGTTCAGTAGTTCGCCTGTTACCACCTATTAATATGACTCAAGCACAGGCTGATGACTTATTAGAGCGTTTAATTGGCTTGATCAGTAACTATCTTTAAATTTTAGTATGAAAAAATGGGCTCTTATAGGCCCATTTTTTATTACCAGTCATTAACCAGAGATATACTGTTTTAACTGTTCAATTAAGTTTTTCTGATCTTCCATTGCTGCTTTTACTAAGTCACCAATAGAGATAAAACCAACTAATTTTTCATTGTCTAATACGGGTAAGTGACGTAAGTGGCGATCTGTCATGAGCTGTAAACACTCTTCAACTGTGTTGTTTAGGCTTACAGTTAATACTTTAGATGTCATAATTTCAGCGACTGTAGTGCTATATGAAGAACGCTCCATAAGTGTCACTTTTCGCGTGTAGTCACGTTCAGATAAAATTCCGACAACCTTTTCACCTTCGGCTACCACTAACGCACCAATTCCTTTATCAGCCATGATCTTAATTGCTTCAAGGACAGTGGCTTCTGGAGAAATTGTAAAAATATCTTGCTCTGATTTGTTTTTGATTACTTGTGCAACGATTGTCATTTCTTCTGTCCTGTGTTTTATCATTTTGTTTTAAATTAGCCTGATTTTATAAAAATGCAAAGACTTCATAGTCATTCAAATACAAGTTTTACACTCAAGCGTTCAAAAAGCATTCTAATAATAGTTAAGAACCTAAAGAAAACTTTAGGCTCCTTGCCAGTGCGGATGTTTAAAAAAGAAATGATGCATTTGCTGGGTAGATAATTTCAACTTCCTATGAGAGGAATTAAACAAAGCTGGCGTAACATTGAGTCGGGTTAATGTTGGTAATAAAGATTCGTGGAAATCTTTGGGGGTAATTCTTCGTGGTTTGTAATGTGGCCAATGTTCTTTAGCGTAGCGGTGAGCTTGTAATCCATTGAGCCAAAAAGGAAAAATAAAGTCTTCCTGATCTGATTTAATTGCCCAGCCTTCATGAAATAATCCCCAAAGAACTCCGCAGTACATCATGGTTCTTAAAATATAAATCTTAATCATCAAGTCTTTTGAAACCGGTTGTAGATTACTTAAACTATTCATTGTCAATTTAATGGTTCGTAACTTGTCTTGCTTATTATAGAAAAAATAGATGACATTTCAGTTTAAACAGGTATCAAATCGTAAACAAATATTCCCAGCTAAGAAAAATTCGTCTTGAGCCACGACTCAATTGGTGAAGTAAAGCTTTAGATAAATTGATAATTTTGGGCTTTGATGGGTATAAAAAATGCCACCTAAGTAAGACAAAGCGATTAAAGCTTTGGCGAAGCGCAAGACAAACGAAGTGCGTAGCGAATTATATTTATAAAATATTTTTTACGGACATAAAAAAACGCCACCTGAGCCATGACTGAAGTGGCGAAGTAAGGCTTTAGATAAATTGATAAATTTGGGTCTTTACGGGTACAAAAAACGCCACCTAAGTGACGTTTCTTTATGCTTGCATTGTGGCTAACTTTTGCCAATATTGTGCTTTAAGTGAGTCACGTTCAACACGGAAACCTTGATAATACAATTCTGCTAAGAATAGAGCAGCTTTACCGTGCCCAGCGCGAGCAACTTCTTCTAACTGTGTAACTGC
The DNA here is from genome assembly GCF_054823985.1 of Acinetobacter sp. GN11. Lineage (NCBI taxonomy): Bacteria > Pseudomonadati > Pseudomonadota > Gammaproteobacteria > Moraxellales > Moraxellaceae > Acinetobacter > Acinetobacter sp. GN11. The sequence goes on from NZ_JRVL01000355.1 coordinate 10,217, forward strand.
GTCTTGAAAGTTCATTTGAGAATGAATAGTGTTTACTGCAGTTGCGTATACATGTTCTAAATCATGATGAGAGATACGTTGAATCATATAAAACTCCTTATTGTAATTATGATTACTTTTTTCTAAAGGCCACTGCCTTTAAATTAATTTAACTTAGAATTATTAAACTAATATTACAAATTGATGGATTTGTCAACTATTTGCGCATTTCACTTAGTTCACTATTAGGATACATGATTAAACATTATTCACAAATAATTTTGATTAAAATCAATATGAGAATAAAAGACAAGGAGAATAAAATATGACAAATACAATCGACGGCTTTGTTTTTGACACTCCTCCTAAAGAGGAACAAATCATAGAACTGGCCCATTATCACCGTAAATTATTAGATGAAGCTATCTTTCATGAGGAAATCCATTTAGGGGATTATTGCCTTGCACAGCGCAAAAGGGTATTTGATTTTGCTGGGCATTTGGAACCCACACAAAAAAGCTGGTTTTACCAAGTTTATGATGGGGAGCTTCGAAAAATTGCCGATGAAGACGAGTTGCATCCAGCAGATGCAGAAGAAGGGTTAAGTATTTTTGCTATGTTTTTAGTCTTGGTGATTATTGCAGCAATTTTATACTTTTCTGTCATTCGTTCACTAATAAGTTAAGCATACTCATACTATCCAGTAAGGTATGATTATTAACCTTACTGGATGTTTGATCTTGTACTTATGAGTATTGAACCCTACACTACACTAATTCGAGGTAGGTCATGCTCATATTCAAACAAAATTTTCTTAAATTAAAGTCTGAGTTAAAAGTTGATCAATGTTTTAACCTATTTGTGGTTATTGTCATTGGCTGTATTTTTGTGCTGTCATATTTAGCATTACTTCGGCCTATTAGTCCGGATCAATATCAACGAATTATACAACTTTCTCATCAGGCGACTTATCCAAGAACTCAAGACATGGCTGAGTTACTTATAGCTCAGTCAGAAATTCATCGGGCAGAGTATTTAAAGTTAATGCATGCTTACCAATTTGAAGGTGCTCATATTAAGCAATATCCGGCACTCGCTCAGGAAGATACTCAGTAAATGAGTGAATCAGGCTAAATCTTGGTTTACAAAGCTTTTTGAGCACTATTGTGGCAGGCAATTTTTTGAATTTATGCTAAACTTGATCTTTTTAAACGCGCTGCTTTTCAAGGAATCCGCATGGAGCAACAATCGAATATGCAAAATAAATTCTTGATAGATGCTGAGATCGGTGATGACGATGTCACATTACCTAATTTACCTGCTATCGATGTTCCCATCGTTGAATCTCCTGTTAAATCACAAGAAAATATTGAAGTAGCCAAAGTTGAATTGGCTTCTACAGATACCGCGGTTGAACAACCAAAATCTGGTTTTTTTGGCCGGATGAAAGAAGGTTTAACCAAAACTCGTCGTAATTTCGCTGATGGTATGGTCAATATCTTGATCGGCGGAAAGGAGATTGACGATGAGTTACTCGAAGAAGTCGAAGAGCAATTATTGGTTGCAGACATTGGTGTTGAAGCAACTAGAACGATCATTACCAATTTGACAGAGCGTACAGCTCGTGGTGATTTGATCTATTCACACTCTCTATATAAAGCGCTACAAGAAGAGTTGGTTGCTTTGTTGGCTCCACGTGTTAAGCCTTTACATATTGACCCTAACAAATCGCCTTTTGTGATTTTAATGGTCGGGGTAAATGGCGTTGGTAAAACCACAACCATTGGTAAATTAGCAAAGCGTTTGCAAGGTGAAGGTAAAAAAGTAATGTTGGCTGCTGGCGATACATTCCGTGCCGCAGCAACAGAACAATTACAGATCTGGGGTGAGCGTAACGATATCTCAGTGGTAGCTCAAGGTCATGGAGCGGATAGTGCTTCTGTTATTTTTGATGCCTTTGAGAGTGCTCGTGCTAAGGGAATTGATGTATTAATCGCAGATACAGCAGGTCGTTTACATAATAAAAGCAACCTGATGGAAGAACTTAAAAAAGTTAAACGCGTAATGCAAAAAATTGATGCAACTGCACCTCACGAAATTATGTTGGTAGTAGATGCGGGTACAGGTCAAAACGCGATTAACCAAGTGCAAGAGTTTGACCAAGCTGTGGGTTTAACTGGTATTACAATTACCAAGTTAGATGGAACTGCGAAAGGCGGCGTGCTATTTAATATTGCAAGTCGTACTCATGTGCCAATTCGTTTTATTGGTGTTGGTGAAAAAATTGATGATTTAAGACCATTCTCGGCGAAATCATTTGTTGCTGCACTGTTTGAAACTGATAAATAACTGGTTATCGGCCGTAAAGAGCTTCACTAAATGGTGGAGCTTTTTTATATGTATATCTTTTTTTATTGTTGCGAAAATAAAACGAACTGTCATATTTTTAATGCTGATTATAAGAAATGAGTTCAATACACTGTATTCATTCCCAAACAACGGCCAATGGTCAATCAAATAGGTAGGAAATAACAAAATGTCTACTTTCTTAGATAAAATTAAAAATCGTCGTACAATTTATGCAATTGGTAAAAATGTTGCATTAGATCGCACTAAAATCGAAGAAACTATCCGCGAAGCGGTTAAACATAGTCCTTCAGCTTTTAACTCGCAATCTTCACGTGTGGTGACACTTTATGGTGAATCGCATGCTAAATTCTGGAATTTAGTTCGTGAAGCATTACGTAAAATTGTTCCTGCAGACGCTTTTGCTGGTACGAACACAAAAATTGATAGCTTTGTAGCTGGCGTTGGCACGGTTTTATTTTATGAAGACCAAGCTGTTGTTAAAACTTTACAAGAGCAATTTGAATTATATGCAGACAACTTCCCAGTATGGTCTGAACATTCAAGCGCGATTGCTCAATTTGCAACTTGGACTGCGCTTTCAGAGCTTGGTTTAGGTGCATCTTTGCAGCACTACAACCCGATTGTTGATGCTGAAGCAGCTGAAGCATTTGATGTGCCTGCAACTTGGAAATTACGTGCTCAATTAGTATTTGGTTCAGTTGAAGCACCAGCAGGCGAAA
>NZ_JRVL01000356.1:0-12517 GCF_054823985.1 Acinetobacter sp. GN11
TCTTTATAATAATTTGATATTTTCAAAAAATATCGTTATAAATTAGCTGCTTTTATTAATTAAGATTATATAAATGAAAAAGAATATTTTATTACTTGTTATTTCTATCTTATCCATTGGACAAATGGCCTGTTCTATAAATCCTCACCGGATCACTTTACCTGACACTACAAACCCACCTGCTATAGAAAAGATTAATGTGGTTGGAATGTCTCGAAATGAATTTCTAAATAAATTCCATCCACCCGTAGTAAGTAGACTCATTGGTGATAAACGGATAGATACCATTACCTATTATAAAATTAACAATAAACCAAAAGCATATGGAATGGCTTTATATAACGGCTTAATAGCGAATACAATCGTCTCAACACTACACAATGTAATGCCGAGTGAGTTATCGCTCGATTCCGTGGACGAAACAGTATCAATCTCAGACTCTACACTTAACAAAGAGAAAGTAGTAATTGAGATTACGTATGATTCCTCTAGTCATATTGAAAAAGTCGAAAGAGTAGAATAATTCAATTTTAAATCTTTATTTTTGGCTATGATCAAACTTTTCATGGTGAAATTAATTAAAGTAAATTCTAAAAACTATTGAGGCATGCTGATTTAAGTGACTTTTTAATGAAATTAATATTCTCATTTTTAAATCAGCATTCAATAACTGCCACATTATTATCTATTCAGCTTAGTACAAGAATTATTTTTTCCAATTCATCCACATCAGACTCCCCACAATAATTACTCCACCTAACAGCACTATCATTGACGGTTTTTCATTTAAGAAAACAACAGCTAAACTCATGGCAACAATTGGCGAGCAATATAAAAAATTCGATGCAATCGTTAACGGCATATTTTTAAGTACATATCCCCAAAGCACATACGCCATCGCACTTGGGAAAATACCCAACAAGATAACCGACATATTGGCTTGCCAAGTGGCATGTAAAATTTCATTAGGTAAATTGGCACTATAAAATAGTAAAGGAATGGTTCCGAACCAGATGATGTAGCACATCATGCTCAAGGCATCATAATTTAAAGCAAATTTTTTATATAAATTAAAATAAAGGCCCCATGCAATTGCAGCTAAAACAATTAATAAACTATAAGGACTTGGTACACCAAAACCATGATCACCACTGACTACCAAAACAGCGCCGCAAAGTCCTAGCAAAATACATAGCCACTGTTTAAAACTGATTTTTTCCTTAAAAAGCAAAGCGGAAATAATAAAGGTGAATAGCGGAATAGATTGACTCAAAATACTGGAAGCTACTGCAGTCACATACTGCTGTCCGGTATTTATAAGCAAATGATGCAGCGTTACAGAGAAAAATCCTAATACAGCAAGCGCAGGAGCATCTTTCCAATTTAAAGGCTGAATGCCTTTTTTCATGACCAAAAGCAGTAAAAAAACCGATGCGATCAAAAAGCGGAGCAAGGCAATATGCTGCGGTGTATATGAATGCAAAGCACTATGTACGCCAATAGGTGAATAGCCCCAACAAAAGACGGTCACAGCAATACATAAATAGAGCTTAAATGCGGGAGGCTGGGTTTCGGCAGCAAGAGAAATTGCCATGTTAAATCTGCACTAATGAAATGGAACTCTTTCATCATATGCGCATGGATAGTTGAATAAAATTAACTTATATTGAGTAAAATATTCATTAAAAGTGAATGATGGAATATGGATATCGCACAGTTAAAAATGTTTCAGACCGTGGTTGAATGCGGAACAATGGCTAAGGCATCAATGCAACTACATTGCGTACCATCCAATATCACAACGCGCATTAAACAACTCGAAGAAGAACTAGGCGCACCGCTGTTTTATAGGGAAGGAAAAAGTTTAAAGCTCACTTCCTCTGGAGAAATTTTTCTTAACTATTGCCATAAAATTTTAGCGCTATGCGATGAAGCAAAACGTAGTATTCATCCGGATGCACCGCCCTCTGGCCCATTAAAAATTGGGGCTATTGAATCTTCTGCTACGACTCGCCTACCCAATTTACTTGCGAAATATCATCAACGTTATCCAGAAGTTTCCATTCAAATTATTACGGGTACATGGAAACAACTATTAGTCGATATTTCTCAACACAAACTTGATGGTGCAATTGTCGCGGGCAATATCGAGTTTCCTATGCTGAATAAACTTAGTATTTATCAAGAAGAAATGGTCTTGATTGCATCTCATTCTTTGGGAGAGATCCACAACCAAGAAGACCTGATTGGTAAAGAAATTTTTATGTGGACTGAAGGCTGTCCTTACCGAGCAGCTCTCGAAGAATGGCTTAAGCTCAAAAATATTTCACTTCCAATTACTAGCATTACCAGTTACGCCACCATTATCGGTTGCGTCAGTGCAGGCTCTGGGGTGTCTTTGGTTCCGAAGAGTATTTATGAACAATATAAAAATTTAACCAATATTCGAGGCTATAAATTTGAACACCTTGCCTTTATGCAGAATCAATTTTTTTGGCATAAAAATGTGAGCAACCATAAAGCCAGAGACATGTTTTTAGACTTAATTAAGTCTGAATTTTGTTTATGACTCATTGGGATAATTACTTTATTGCGAACAAGTGATGATTTATCGTAATCAAATCGTATGGGTTTTATCTCATTGCAGTACAAGCTTTATTTTTAACAGTAAGATCACCACTTCATCTTTTGATTCTGGTTGGGGAGATTTATCCAAAATGAAAACCATACACGTTTTATGTATTGCGACCTCTATGTTGGCTTCATCAACCTTATTTGCAGAAACAACGCAACCACAACAAGTAGGTGAAACAACCTCTAAAGCACAACCTTATGGTGACAACCCAAGTTTAGGTCGTGTATTGTTATACAAAACAGGAAAAGGCATACAAAATTTAGGAGACTCTATTCAAGGAGCTTCTGAAAAGACCTCAAATAAAATTAGTGAAAAATGGCAAAACACCAAAGAATTTACGGCCGAAAAAGCAGAAGTCGTTCAGCAAAAAGCAGATACAGCCAAAGCTTTTACAGAAAATAAAATAGATCAGGCGAAGCAAAATATTACCAGTAGTCGAAACGGTGAAAGCATTCCGATAGAGCAAGGTGAGTTAAGTAAATCGAGCACAACAACTAACTAATTTGCTTGGACAGCGCGATAAATTCGCGCTTTTATAAATACAGATATTCAACTAGAACTAATGATCATCAACTATAAAGAGCTAGGAATCTGCCTTATGAATAGTCAAAAACTTCTCTTTTCAACACTATGCGGCTTAGCATTAACTGCATGTGCAACCTCTGCACCTCCGTCTTCGTCTTCGTCTTATTCTCCGGCACAAGTTCTAGAGCAAGATACCAATATTGAAGCTTATCCATCAACTACAGGTAATGTAGCCAAACTCATTAAACAAGATAAGCAAGCTTGTATGATTGAATTTACGGGATATTTAGGGGGCGGACACGTTACTGAACACTGGGTATTTAATGATAAGGGTCTGATTTCAGCCACATCATTTACACAACAATACCCTGATGAATCAGGCATATTAAATCAGGCAACAAACTCTACGACCAAAAGCTCGACCACTTTTAATATTCAAGATCCAGAAATTCAGAATAATTTCAAAAAACTCCAAAATAACTTTAAACCAGCAAATTTAGAAAAGTGTCATTAATACTTTTTCATAAAAAGCCCGTTGCAAAAGCTACCTTCTGCAACGGGTTATAGCTATTTTAAAAATTTCTTGGACCTAATTTAAAAAAATTATAAATAAGCTATTTAATTAGCAATCAAGCCATTTGTTGCTGTCAGTAAATCAATACGTGGGAAAACCAAGCCTGTTCTTGAGTCAGTAATTGGTTTACCTGTCGTTTTTAAACGGCTAATGGTTTGATCAATACTTTCTGTTGGACTCACGCTATTCGCTCGCAATAAAGCAATCGCGCCTGCCACATGCGGTGTCGCTTGAGATGTACCACCCATGGTGTAACCACCCGCGGTAATCATTGCTCCCGGTGCCAATAAAGTCACAAGGCTACCACCATTACTGAAGCACGCTACTTTGTCTGCTACTGTTATTGGGTCAGAACATTTCACTGGATTTCCCCATGACACTCCTCCAATATTGCTGTCATAAACAGCACCAACTCTTACTGCACCAGCAACACAGGCAGGAGATGAAATTCCATCTGAAAATGCATCATTGCCTGAAGCTACAACTGGAACCACACCAGCAGCACGTGCATTGGCAAATGCTGTTGCATAACTGCTATTACTACATTCTGAAGTGTATTTAACACCTGGCACACCAAGGCTTAAATTCACCGCTTTAATGTTATAAGTCTGGGCATTATTTGCAGTCCAGTTTAAAGCTGCCAGAATATCGCTGTCATAAGCAGTGCTACCCCACTGACCATTTACCCGAACACGCCGAAAGGTATCAATACCAATAATTTTAGTCTTGCTGGCAACCTTGGACACAATACCTGAAACATTACTACCATGCCCATCATCATCTAAAGCACCATCATCTGGTGCACTATCAAATGAGTAAACAACGCGACAAGTATTTGATGGTGTGTTTACTGCGGTACAACCAAAATCAGAGTGAAGATAATTCACCCCTGTATCAATCACTGCCACACTTGAACCTTCACCAGTGAAACCATTGGTGTTTGCTTGTGGTTGATTAATTAAAGGTAAACTTTCATTAGTTGTGGTTTGATTAATACGATTTGGATAAACCGCTTTCACAGTCGGATCATTTAATAAAGAAACTAAAGCTTCGCGGTTACTAATCCGATAAAAAGCTAAAGGCAAGTTATTGTAGTCCCGAAGTACTTGAACACCACCAGCACGGTTAAACCTTGCCTGTAAATTCTTCTTATTTGTTGCAATATAACTTCGCCGTTCTAAACCGGAAGGCACACTCACCGAAGCAATATTGTATTCAACAATTAAATCATTCGAATCATTATTCACCAAGGCATCTAAATCGATTTTACCCTGAAATACTTTTTGTTTTGCTGCCTGATTTAATCGCTGTTTAGCACCTTTAGAATCTAAAGGAAGAGCTGATGCAGTTGTACTTAAAATCGTACATAGACCTAATAGAAATAACGTTTTACTTTGCATTATTTTTCTCCGTAGTTTTTCAACTAACAATTTACTTATTTCGCTTTTATTTCATTTGCTGGATCTTTTTCTGGATCAATCGGTTGAATTGAAGGATCACTTTTTGTGTCATAAAAAGGAACAGTATCAACTGATACCGATTGTGGATGAGTTGAATGTTGAGATAGATTTTTAGGTTGAGTAGGCTCCTTAAGTTTAGAAAGAAAAGACGATGTGTCTGGTTGTGGCGAATTCGACTCATGTAAAGCAGAATTAAACACATCAGATGCACCACTTGTGGGCTTTAAATAGAGAACAACGGCGATCAAGCCGACTATTACAAGAAGGGAAGCAATAATTTTCATCTGTCATATCTCTGTTTTTTTGTTTATAGATATCTATTTTTATTTTTGATTATTTGAAATAAAGCAGCATTTCTTAATATATTTTTCATGTGAAAAATCTATTTAATGAAATACATAACCACTAAAAAGTTAAAATAACTTTATCCCGAATAAGCAAAAATACAGTTCTGCCCTGTACGTTTATATTTCTGGCAGAAGATGGTTCAAAAAAGTGCTAAAAAGCGCCTTATTCTCATAATAAGCAATAACTATGCCGTTTACTTCAATAAATAATGAGATTTACATCACATTTGAAGATATAGAGAACAAACTCGAAAAAACGAAATGAAAAAATTAAAAGATATTTTTTTAAAAACTAAATAATAAGAACTCATTTTGCTTAATTAGATTTTCTAATAAATAAATGTTCTTTTTCACTTTATTATTAATTTTTATTAATCTCCACAATTCCTCCTTAGTCTGTTTACTCAACGTAACACTGTTGTAACGTTTTGATGAAGTCAGTTCCCAAGCCCATATTCCCTTGGCTATGATTCGTTTGCGTTTATGAAATACCTCACTAAAAAGGTATATTCTTTGAAGGATATCGCAATGAAAATGATGAAAACAGCTATCGTTACTGCAAGTGTTCTTGCTTCTGCTTCTATTTTTGCACAAAGTGCGGGCGTTAATGCAGATGCTTCTGCTCAAGTAAATGTACAACCGGGCGGTCTTGTTAGTGGCGTAGCCAACACAGTCAAAAATACTGCACACACTGTAGGTAGCACAGCAAAGCATGCGGGTCATGTTGCTGCTGACACTACGGTTAAAGCAACTAAAAAAACAACAGGAAAAGTGACTGAACTTTCTTCTAAAGCTGCGACAGGTACTAAACACTTAGCAACTGAAGCTGTAACGGGTACTAAACACTTTGCTACCGAAGCTGCGACAGGTACTAAAAATGTAGCAACTAAAGCTGCAACTGGTACTAAACACTTTGCTACCGAAGCCGTAACAGGTACTAAAAATGTAGCGACTAAAGCTGCAAACGGTACTAAAAATCTAGCAGTTGAAGCCAAAGCAGATACAAAAGCAGGTTTTGATGCTGTAAAAACTAAAGTTGCTGGAAACCAAGCTGACCAAAAAGAATTTACTGCTGAAAAACAAGCTAATGCTCAAGCTCATGTAGATGCAGTAAAAACTCGTGTAGCTCAAAACCAAGCTGAGCAAAAAGAATTTGTTGCAGACACAAAAGCTGATGCCCAAGCACAGTTAAATGCTGCTCAACCAGCACATGCAATTAATGCTCAAACAGGCGTAAATGTTGGTGTTAACGTTGGTCCTGTTGGAGTTAACACAAACGCAAATATAAACGCTGGTGCACAATCGTCTACTCAAAAAGCAGAAAAGAAATCTTGGATTAAAGGTCTTTTCGGTACCAACTAATATCTTAAAAATAAAAAAGGGCAATTAATTGCCCTTTTTTATTTCTTAAAATCACATATTCAGCTGGTTTCAGTTAAAACCAAACCTGCACGTAAACCAAGTTTCACATTTGGATTTGGAAATAAGATCCAGACTTGATCTTGCTCAACAACATAATTGCCAGAAGGTTGAGTCGCAATGATTTCACCTTTGGTAAAAGTCGAAAAATTTGGAGCCTCAACCGATAAGTTCATCTGAAAATCTTCGTCTTTTTTAATTAAAGAGTCCGATACTTTAAAGACCCGAATTTTTGTTTTATTACGTGGTGGCAAGGCTTGCTCAGAAACCACATGACGAATCACTTCATCAATTGCAGCAAACTGGCTCAAGTCATTTTGTCCAAATGGTAAGGCTTTGCCTAACTCTAAAGTTGCGCTCGCAGCTTTAAAATTTTCACTAGTAAAATGCGTAAAGGTTTTACCGACCGCATTGTGGTAAACCAAAGCATCTAGGTCAGCTGCTTCAAGACTCGCTGTCAAATCTTCATCATAAGCATGCGTTTGATAGGGAAATAAAGCAAACGTCGGCAATAAAGAAGCACGAATTGCTGTATGCAAATCATAGTGATAACGCTTAACTTCACTCACACTTTCCTGAAAGAAAGTAGCAACAGTGTGTTCTAAAACCTCAGCTCGCTTAGATTCCTCAGTTACGGGTAGATTTTTATATCCACCACAAAACATTCGATTTACATCGTCATGCACATAGCGTTTACCTTGACGCATTGCATAGGGGTTACCCAATATAAACAGCAACCTCACAGCAAGGTTTAAACGTCCCGCAAATAAATCTGTGCAAAGATGAGATAACAATTCAATTGGTGCTGTTTCATTACCGTGTACTCCAGCTGACAGTACGACGGCTTTGTCGTACTGTGCATTTGGCGTACATTCAAGAAGTCCCTCACCTAACCAACGCCAAGAAAAATTATTTTGTTTTCCTTCACGTGTTGTAGGCTGCTCACCTTGTAAGGTTAATGCTAGAAAATCTTGCATGTCACCTCCTCATTATTTCTGGAAAGGATAAACCGAACCTAAACCTAAAATTTTGGTCAGTTCATCGAGTGCCATACGGCTTTCCATGAGTAAATGCGGATCAGCCAAATCTTCTTGTGCTAAACGATCGCGATAGTGTTTATCTACCCATTGATTGAGTATGCCAAACAATTGATCATTCATTAATACTTTTGGATTTACAGCATTTAATTCAGTTTCGTTCAAAGCTACACGTAAACGCAAACATGCTGGTCCACCACCATTACGCATACTTTCACGTAGGTCATATACCTGAATCGCATCAATTGGTGTGCCCATCTGAACCATATCGTTCAGATAACCCCACACTGCTGCATTTTGACGAGACTCTTCTGGTACAACAATGGTCATTCCGCCATCTGGACGAGTCAAAATCTGGCTATTAAATAAATAGGTCGCTACGGCATCATCAACAGTAACGCGGTTTTCAGGAACTTCAATCGAGATAAAGTCTTCACCGATGCTTGCCATTTTCTGACGAATTTCAGCAAAAGCTTGATCTTGATTTAAGAATGCATGTTGATGATGGAATAAAACCTGTTGGTTACTTACCGCAATAACATCATTATGAAATACGCCCTGATCAATTACATCCGGATTTTGTTGAACAAAAACGGTATACGCATCATCTAAACGGTGCAAACGTGCAATTGCTTCACTTGCTTCACGCGTCTGACGAGCTGGATAGCGTTTTGGTCCCGGTAAACCATTATTTAAATGTTGTTGACCATACACAAATACTTGAACACCGCGCTTAGCATAATCACCACCTAAACGATTGTGATTTGCTGCACCTTCATCACCGAATAAAGCCACTTGCGGTAAAGCTTCATGATGAACAAAGTGACGTTCATTTTTAAAGATCGCTTGTAGGACCTGACTTGTAGTTTCAGCTTCAATTGAGCGGTGAAACTTATTGTTCAGGTTCGCTGCGGTAAAATGCACGCGTTCATCTTGGCTATCTGCCGAAGGTGAAACAGTTGCCGCATTTGCAGTCCACATTGGCGAAGCTGAACTTAGTGATGATAATAGTTCAGGTGAATGACGCATTGCTTGAGCAACAACGCTAATGTCATCTCCTGTAAAACCTAAACGGCGTAACATTGGAACATGTGGACGCTCATGTGGAACAAGCACACCTTGTTTCATGCCCAGATCAGCCAAGGCTTTCATCTTTAACAAGCCTTGTTTGGCTGCTAATTTTGGATTCGAGGCATTATTACGATTTTTTGTCGATGCTTCATTACCAAACGACAAGCCCGCGTAGTGATGTGTTGGACCCACTAAACCATCGAAATTTACTTCATATCCTTTCATTTTTCTTTCCCTAGTGTTTAAGGTAACACAATCCCTGGAGATAATTTTTCTGGTAAGGTTAAGCTGTCACTTTCAAGTGAAGCCATTGGCCAAGCACAATAATCAGCTGCATAAAAGGCACTTGCGCGGTGGTTACCAGATGCACCGACACCACCAAACGGTGCAGCACTTGAAGCACCTGTTAATGGCTTATTCCAGTTCACAATACCGGCACGTGCTTCAATAAGTACTTGATCAAACAGTTCACGTTTTGGTGAAACCAGACCAACAGACAAACCAAAGCGAGTTGCATTCGCAATTTTTAATGCTTCTTCAAAGTTGTCATAACGTTGAATCGTGGTAAGTGGACCAAAATATTCTTCATCTGGAATATCTGTGACGCCTGTTACATCAACAATGCCTGGCGTAAGTAGCGAACTATCTTCTTGTGGACGTGTCATTAGCAACAAGCTTTTTGCGCCAAGCTCAAGCAATTTTTGCTGAGCAAGCATCATGTTTGTTGCAGCAACTGACGAGATAACACCACCCATAAATGGTTGTTGTTCATCGTTCCAACGACCAACTTTTAGGTTTTTAGCAACCTCAACAAAACGTTGAATAAATGCATCACCTTCTGCGCCATTTTTTACCAAGATACGGCGTGCACATGTACAACGCTGACCCGCCGAAACAAATGCAGATTGAATAGTGAGATTAACCACAGCATCGACATCAATAATTTCATCAATAATCAATGCATTATTGCCGCCCATTTCAAGCGCAAGGATTTTCTCAGGAGCACCCGCCATTTGCTTATGCAAGTGATAACCTGTGTTTGCACTTCCAGTAAACAATAAACCATCAATTTCATGTGAGGTAGCTAACGCTTCACCAGTGGTACGACCACCTTGCACCAAATTCATCACACCATTTGGCAAACCAGCTTGCTGCCAAAGTTTTACAGTTTCTTCAGCAGTCCAAGGCGTTAATTCGCTTGGCTTAAATACCACAGCATTACCTGCAAGTAATGCAGGAACAATATGCCCATTTGGCAAATGGCCCGGGAAGTTATATGGACCAAAAACTGCAAGCACACCATGTGGACGGTGACGTAAAGATGCTACGCCATCGGCCATTTCAGTTGAGCTTTCACCTGTACGCTGATGGTAAGCACGGATTGAAATTGCAACTTTGCCAATCATTGATTGAACTTCAGTTAATGTTTCCCAAAATGGCTTACTGGTTTCTTGGCTAATCACTTCTGCTAAATGCTTTTTATTTTCTTCAAGCAAAGCCGCAAATTTTTCAACAATCGCTACACGTTCTACAAGTGGTAAACGTGCCCATGCTGGAAATGCAGTACGCGCTGCCTGACAAGCTTGCTCTACATCAGCAGCAGTTGCTTCAGCACCTGACCATACAGTTTGGTTATCAACTGGATTTGTTTTTTCAAATGTTGTGCCGCTGCCTTGTAACCAGACACCGTTTATAAATAAAGAGTTTGACATCAGGATACTTCCATTGGATTTAGTGATAACACACGAACAACGTGACCTTCTTGTACACCGAGTTTTTCAGCTTGTTCATCTGTTAAATTTATAGTTTTATCAACAAGATCAAGCTTCATTAACATTGCCTTATAGTCATGATAATTATCATTGGCAACGAGATATTGGGTCTTACCGACCGCAGCTTCACTTGTAATTTTGACGTTTAAGAACTGACTTTCTTTTACTGCGCGTAACTCATCAATATTGGCTTCAATGGTTGGACCCGCATCAAAAATATCGACATATCCTTGATAACGTAAGCCTTCTGACTCAAGCACATGATAAGCAGGCAAAGTATGTGGATGCATTTTCCCAATTACCTCTTGCGCATCTTTTGGCAAGAGATCTACATAGACTGGAAAACGTGGCATAAGCTCAGCAATAAATACTTTTTGCCCAATTCCACTCAAATAGTCTGCTGTTGAGAAATCCATATTAAAGAAGTGGTGACCAATCGCATCCCAAAATGGAGAACATCCATTTTCGTCTGAGAAACCACGCATTTCAGCAATTAACTTTTTCTCAAAATATTGTTTAAAAGCAGCAATAAACATAAAACGGATTTTCGATAAGAATTTACCGTTTTGGTTTTCACGACGCTCTGGATCTAAAAATAATGTACAAAGTTCGCTACTACCCGTTCTGTCATTACTCAAAAATAAGGTAGGTAATGACTTATAAACGTTTAAGGCTTTTGAAGCGTGTACTTGAGTACCAACATGAAAGTTGTACCAAGGTTCAATGAGTCCTACAGCAACTTCAATTGCACTTAAACCAATAACACGTTGAGCTTCTGTGTCTTCAAGAACAAACAGATAGCCTTGTTCACTTTTATGGACATTGCCATTTAAAGTATTGCGAGTACGTGAAATTCGAGCCGAAAGTGTATCCATATTTTGTGGCAAGGAAGTCAGGCCTACACCCGACTTACCCGCTAATTTATAAATATCTTCAAGGTCTCGAAACTCGGCATGACGGACGATCATCATGGCTAGCTTTCCTTTTTTTTATTTAGCCAATTTTGCCAATGCTCTTTTTAAACGAGCAATTCCTTCATCAATATCTTGTTCAGGAATGATAAGCGACGGAGTAAAACGAACCACATTCGGGCCTGCAATTAAAGCAAGTAAACCTTCTTCACCCGCCCAAGTCGTAATATCTTTAGCTTTCCCTGCATACTCAGCTTTTAATTCACAGCCAATCAATAAACCTTGTCCACGAATTTCTTCAAAAATCTGATGTTCAGCGTTTAATGCATTTAGTGCATCAAGAAAATATTGATAACGATGTTTCACACCCTCAAGTACTTCAGGCGTATTAATAAATTCAAATACTGCACCTGCAACTGCACTTGCTAACGGGTTACCACCGTAAGTCGTACCATGTGTACCCACTGAAAAATGCGGAGCAAATTTATCAGTTGTTAACATTGCACCAACAGGGAATCCACCGCCTAGTGCTTTTGCAGTTGTTAACACATCTGGAATAACGCCTGAGTTCATGTAGGCATAAAGTGCACCTGTACGGCCGACACCCGTTTGTACTTCATCAAAAATAAGTAAGGCACCAAACTCATCACACAGTGCACGCAAACCTTTTAAAAATTCGATGTCAGCTGGAATAACGCCGCCTTCACCTTGTATTGGCTCAACAATGACTGCACACGTTTGCTCATTAATCACCGCTTTTGCAGCT
>NZ_JRVL01000056.1:0-17424 GCF_054823985.1 Acinetobacter sp. GN11
TTACTTCTTGTAACTTATTTGGATCATGCATGGTTGCAATTCCATCTTCAGTTTTTTGATCAACCAGAATATCAGGATTAAAAATGGTGATCGTTTCTCTACCCAGTGCATCTTCTCCAACAATATATTGAAAGCCTCTACGATTCATCTTATGACACAATCTTTGATAGAGACCTTTTAAACCTTCGGTTTCTTCATTCGGATTGTAATAGAAAGCATTCATCACAGCTGGTAGGCCTAGACCACATACAATGCCTGATAACAACACACTAATAAAAGTATAGCCAATCAGGATACTGCTATAAGGACTTAATGCGGGAATATTGGCAACGGCCAAAATCAATGCAAGTGAAATCCCCCCTCGCACCCCACCCCAAGATAAAATGGTCAAGCTACCATTATAACTTTTCATTTTCCGCATATTCGGGAAAAAGGCAAAAGCCATGAAGTTGGCTGCAAAACGAGAGATATGTAGAATAAAGAACGCAACAATACCGCCTAAAATTAGGCTAAAGTTTAAATCAAGAATAAATAACTCTAGACCAATTAAAGTAAACAGGAATGAGTTGATGATTCCTTCTACGGTATGCCAAAAATGATTAACTTCTTGAATCTCGCGCTCTTCTCGAATTTCTTTCCATTTGTTGCCAACAATTAAACCGCCAATTACACAAGCAATCGGTGCTGATGCATGGGCAAACAAAGCCACTAAATATGCTCCACTCGCAAGCAAAGCTGTTGTCAAAATCAGGGACTCCATTTCGTGTTTACCACGTAATAGACGCAACACCCCTACCCCAAATGCCCAACCAATCCCAACTGCAACAACAATTTCATAGAGTAAAGCTTCTAGTGTCGCCATCAAGGAGAAATGTTCACCCTGTAAAACATTGAGCAAGGTCATAAATAATGCAATACACATTGCATCATTAAATAGTGACTCGCCTTCTAGCTTAACGATCAAATGATGGGGTGCACGTATCGAACTAAGTACCCCTTTAATACCAATAGGGTCTGTTGCTCCTAAAGCTGCACCTAAAAGTAGTAGCACCAGAATTGGCACATGATATCCAACTAGTAGTTGGAAGCCGTAGAGCAATCCACCAAATAAAACGGCGCAAATGACTAAGGCAATAGTGGCCAAAATACTAATTTGCTTCCAATAACTTCTTAAATCAGAAATTTTAAATTTAAGTGCAGAAGAAGTTAAAATGAAACAGATGACACCATTAATTAAAAAATCATAAAAATCGATATGGCGTACTGCTTCTTCAATATTATGAATATTAATGGTAATAAACTGATTACCGTTTAGTAGGCTTGCGCCCCATTGCAAAATAAAGACAAAAATTGCTGAGACCAGCGGCACACCAATAGCCTGTGGAAAGCCTAAAATGCGCTTATTAAAGATCGTGGTTGCGATTGATAGCGCAAAAACCACAGTGAATGCTTGTAGTAGAAAAAAATTACCCATGAATACCCTTCTTCTGGGTCAACGACCAAATAAGTGAAACTTTGTTAGATCGACCAAACTTAATAAAAAACTGGCATGAAGAATGCCATAATCATAAAAAACAGAAATTAGGGCACAAGTTTAACGAATTGAATGAACAATCTATCACTCTGTTAAATTTCTTAACATTATTTATAGTTATGATCTAAAGAAAAACGGATGAGCCTCTTAAATATGTTTAACAAGACTCATCCTATAAAATCCTAAACTGGATTGTTAAAAGTATCACATTGGTTAATATCGCCAGTTTTTAAACCAACCTGAAACCAGTGCATTCGCTGTTCACTACTACCATGCGTAAAGCTATCTGGAACAACCTGACCAGTAGAGCGCTTCTGTAAATAATCATCTCCAATTTTTTGAGCAGCATCCATCGCTTCCTCAATATCGCCTTGCTCTAAAAATTGAGTACGTTGCTGATTATGACTTGCCCAAATACCCGCTAAACAATCGGCTTGCAATTCTTGGCGAACAGATAATTGATTACCTTCTCTTTGGCTTGCTTGTGCGCGGGCTTGTTGAACTTGTGAGGAAATACCAAGCAAAGTTTGAACATGGTGCCCTACCTCATGTGCAACCACATAAGCTTGAGCAAAATCTCCTGCCTGATCTTGTCTAGAAAGTTCAGATTGGTTTTGTTCACCAGAAATTCCCATTTGCTGACGCATATCTTTAAAGAATTCTGTATCGATATAAACCTTCTGATCTGCTGGACAATAAAATGGCCCCATTGCAGATTGGGCAGTACCACACCCTGACTGAATCATTCCACTAAACAACACCAATCTTGGCGGCGTATATGTTTTACCTAACTGTTTAAATATAGGAGTCCACGTATCCTCGGTATCGGCCAAAACAGTTCCAACAAAATCAGAGGCTTCTTTTTGCTCGGCTGTTAAACTTTCTGGTGCAGTTGCATTTGACTGCTGGGATGCAGTGACTTGCTGAGTTGCCTGATAAGCTTGTTGTGGATCAACCCCAAAAAACTTCCACGCAACGAATGCCACAACCAAACCAATAATGCTGATACCACCTGCTCTAACACCGCCACCACCTCGACGGTCTTCCACATTGGTACTAATTCGACGACCTTTCCAGCGCATAATTTCCCTCTTATTTTAGAATGGCATCATGAACCCGATGCTTTTTTTGGCCACATTTTTTGTATTAAACTCACAATTAATAGAACAATTGCTCCTGCAACCAGTCCTATTCCAAAGTTAATTAGTGTCGGTGTTAAAGCACCAATAATATTGCCTACCGCTGGTATTGTTTCTACATGATCGACTGTATTTTCAGTTAAGTGATGAAGTAACGGAATCGTATGATTAATAATCCCACCACCAACCAAGAACATTGCAATGGTGCCTACGATTGAAAGTAATTTCATTAAAATAGGTGCAAAAGCTAATAAACCTCGACCTATAGTTTTCTTGAATGAGGTAGTCTGCTTAGTTAAATATAATCCCAAATCATCAATCTTAACAATCATGCCGACTAAGCCATAGACGCCAATTGTCATCACAATAGCAATAATACTGAGAACACTTACCTTAGTCATTAAAGTAGCTGTAGCCACAGTACCTAAAGAAATAACAACAATTTCAGCCGATAAAATAAAATCTGTGCGAACAGCTCCTTTTACTTTTTCTTTTTCAAAATTTGCTAAATCTAATTCTTCACTATCAAATTCTGCTTTTGCTTCTTCTGATGTAGATGGCTTTTTATGCATAATGGTATGAAGAACTTTCTCCACCCCCTCATAACACAAAAATAAACCTCCCAACATTAATAGTGGATTAATTAGCCAAGGCGCAATCACACTAATTAACAATGCTAAAGGAACTAAAATAAGTTTATTAACAAATGAGCCTTTAGCCACTTTCCAAACAATAGGTATTTCGCGATCTGCACGCACACCTGTAACTTGTTGCGCATTTAAAGCCAAATCATCGCCTAAAACACCAGCAGTTTTCTTTGCTGCCATTTTGCTCATTAAAGCAACATCATCTAAAATTGTTGCAATATCATCTAGTAATAAAAGTAAGCCACTTGCCATTTCTTATCCAAGTTTGTATTTATTAGGCTATTGTAAGATGATTTTTTTCAATTTCTGTAATTTTACTGAATAAATTCACAATATTATTTTAAGAAAAGTTTAACCAATCGCTGACGATTTTTTTTTATTTCCCGTACAATAATGCCAATCTTTTATATTGCAGGGCTTACTACCCCTGATTAAGCCAATAAGACAGTGGAATAAATAATGAGTAATGTTGATCAGCGTCCAATTATTTTGACAGGCGACCGCCCAACCGGACAACTTCATCTTGGGCATTTTGTCGGTTCTTTGCGTTCTCGTGTAGGTTTACAGGATAGCCATCATCAACATCTCTTGTTAGCAGATGCACAAGCCTTAACAGACAATGCAGATAACCCTGATAAAGTCCGTCGCAATATTTTAGAAGTTGCTCTAGATTATTTAGCTGTCGGTATTGATCCAACAAAAACCACGATTTGCGTACAATCATGCTTACCAGCGCTAAATGAGCTCACTATGCTCTATCTTAACTTCGTGACGGTTGCACGCTTAGAGCGTAACCCGACCATTAAGTCTGAGATTCAAATGCGCGGTTTCGAGCGTGACATTCCAGCTGGTTTCCTCTGCTACCCTGTTGCACAAGCGGCTGACATTACTGCTTTCAAAGCGACTGTGGTTCCAGTGGGTGAAGATCAAATTCCAATGATTGAACAAACCAATGAAATCGTACGTCGCATAAACCGTCAAATTGGCCAAGACCTTTTACCTGAATGTAAAGCTTTGCTTTCAAATATGGCACGCTTACCTGGTTTTGATGGCAAGGCAAAAATGTCTAAATCATTAGGCAATACCATTGTTTTAAATGCTTCTGATAAAGACATCAAAAAAGCTGTAAATGCAATGTATACCGACCCAAATCATCTTCGTATTGAAGATCCAGGTCAGGTTGAAGGTAATATTGTATTTACTTACTTAGATGCATTTGATCCAAATAAAGAAGAAGTTGAAGAGTTAAAAGCGCACTATCGTCGCGGTGGTCTAGGTGATGGAACTGTTAAAAAACGCCTTGAAGGTGTTTTGAAAGAATTGATTAGCCCTATCCGTGAACGTCGTGAAGAACTTGCTAAAGATCCTGATTATATTATGGATGTTTTACGTCAAGGTACAGATAAGTGTCGTCTTATTACTCAACAAACCTTAGATGAAGTTAAAGACGGTTTAGGATTATTTAAATTCTAATTCCTTTAAAATCTAAAAGCCCTTCGGGGCTTTTTTTATGCTTATTCTATTCATAGCATAATTTTTTAGAATTACTAATGTATTAATGACTACTATTCACATGCTTTTACCCTATTAACGTGAAGTAACACTTATTAACGCTAATAGCGATGAAGAATTTCTTAACTATCTCTATTATTCATCATGTAGGTTACATTATATGAACCTCACGACATTTCTCCTTAAACCGAAACTGTTTTTACAGATTCGTTGTTCTACGCAATGATCACCCCAATCATTGCGTATTTTTTTGCTTAAATATTTTGTTTTCTTTAGAAATTTTATTTTCTTGATTACTTATTTTTAATAGATAAAAAAACACCGCATCATTTTCAGATGCGGTGCTTTTTAAGATTCAGGATAAAGCGATTAAGCTAAACCTTTCTCTTTTAAAACTTGCAACATTGTTGAACCAAGCTCAGCTGGGCTACGAGTGTAAGCCATTCCCGCGCGTTCAAATGCAGCGAATTTCTCTTCAGCAGTACCTTGACCACCAGAAATAATCGCACCAGCGTGACCCATACGCTTACCTTTAGGTGCAGTTACACCAGCAATGTAACCTACTACAGGCTTAGTCACGTTAGATTTGATGAATTCAGCAGCTTCTTCTTCCGCTGTACCACCGATCTCACCGATCATGATGATTGCATCAGTATCTGGATCGTCCTGGAACAATTGAAGAGCTTCGATTTGGTTCATACCTGGGATTGGGTCACCACCAATACCGATACAAGTAGACTGACCTAAACCAAGCTTAGTTGTTTGAGCAACAGCTTCATAAGTCAATGTACCTGAACGCGAGATGATACCAATACGACCTGGTTGGTGAATGTGACCAGGCATAATACCAATCTTACATTCGCCTGGAGTGATCACGCCTGGGCAGTTAGGACCAACTAAACGAGTACCGTTACCGTTAGTTTCTAAGTAGCGTTTTGCTTTAAGCATGTCGATTGTTGGAACACCTTCAGTGATCACAACGATTAGGCCAACACCTGAATCAACTGCTTCAACGATAGAATCTAAAACGAATGGAGCTGGTACATAAATTACAGATGCATCTGCATTTGTTTCACGTACAGCTTCTTTCATTGTGTTGAATACTGGTAGGTCAAGGTGAGTAGTACCACCTTTACCTGGAGTAACACCACCAACAACTTTTGTACCGTAGTCTAAAGCTTGTGCAGAGTGGAAAGTACCGTTTTTACCAGTAAAACCTTGTACCAATACTTTAGTGTCTTTATTAATTAATACGCTCATGATTGATACTCCCCTTACGCTTTAACTGCAGCTACAACTTTTTCTGCGGCATCAGACAAGCCGTTCGCAGAAATTAATTTCAAACCAGATTCGTCAAGTAATTTAGCACCTAACTCAGCGTTGTTACCTTCTAAACGAACAACAACTGGAACAGTTACGTTTACTTCTTGAACCGCTGCAATAATTGCTTCAGCAATCATGTCACAACGTACGATACCACCGAAGATGTTGATTAAAACACCTTGTACAGATGTATCAGCAAGGATGATTTTGAACGCTTCGATTACGCGCTCTTTAGTTGCACCGCCACCAACGTCAAGGAAGTTTGCAGGCTGACCACCATAAAGTTTAATGATGTCCATAGTTGCCATTGCAAGACCAGCACCATTAACCATACAACCGATGTTACCTTCTAAAGCAACATAGTTAAGATCAAATTCAGATGCTTTTAATTCACGCTCATTCTCTTGAGATTTGTCACGTAAAGCAGCAACTTTAGGTAAACGGTAAAGCGCGTTAGAGTCGATACCAACTTTTGCATCTACACATAAAATATCGCCATTTTCACGAACTGAAAGTGGGTTAATTTCGAATAATGCAAAGTCATTTTCTACAAATGCTTGGTAAGCAGCAGCCATAATTTTAACAAATTGGCTGATTTGCTTGTCTTTCAAACCTAAAGCAAACGCAACTTCGCGCGCTTGGAATGGTTGTAAGCCAACTAATGGATCAACTTCAACTTTGATAATTTTTTCTGGAGTTTCTTCTGCAACTTTCTCGATTTCTACACCACCTTCTGTAGAAGCCATGAAAGTAATACGACGGCTAGAACGGTCTACAACCGCACCCAAGTAAAGCTCACGCTCAACTGGGTATACGTCTTCAGCAACAATGATGCTGTTTACTGGTTGACCATTTGCATCAGTTTGATACGTTACAAGACGAGTACCAATAATGTTATTTGCAAACTCGATAACATCTTCTTTAGATTTTGCAACTTTAACGCCACCAGCCTTACCGCGACCACCAGCATGAACTTGCGCTTTCATTACCGCGAATTTACCACCAAGCTGTTCGAATGCAGCAACTGCTTCGTCTGCATTGGTTGCCAAGATACCTTCTTGTACCGGCATACCATATTCTTTCAATAACGCTTTAGCTTGATACTCATGTAAGTTCATTTAGTTACCTACTTAACTTTGTTTGTTGTCTTCAATTTGCGCAACATTCTCATGTTGTATATGCAAATTGCTGTCTACCTCTATCACCTTGATGTTTTTTTAATCACACCATCAAATGTGAAAAAGAGCGGAGAACCGCTCTTTATTTTATTTACGCTTACGTTGAATCGCGTGAATTGCACGACCATCTACAGCAAGTGCAGCTTCATGAACAACTTCAGAGAATGTTGGATGACCAAATGTCATTAACTGAAGATCTTCAACAGAAGATACAAATTCAAGTGCGATCATACCTTGGTGTACGATATCAGATGCAGCAGGTCCAATGACATGCATACCTAATAAACGGTCAGTTTTTGCATCAGCAACAAACTTAACGAAACCAGCACCTTCACCCGCTGCTAAAGCACGACCATTTACAGCAAAACCGAATTGACCAGTTTTAACTTCATGACCTTTTTCTTTAGCTTGTTCTTCAGTTAAACCAACCCATGCCGCTTCCGGATGCGTATAGATAACAGAAATGATTGTGTCATAGTTCACTTGAGCTGCATGACCGTGAATACGCTCAACAGCCATTACACCTTCTTCCATTGCTTTATGAGCAAGCATTGGACCACGAACCAAGTCACCAATTGCATATACACCTTCTACAGAAGTTGCACAGTAATCGTTTACTTCAACTAAACCACGTTCAGTCAATTTAATGCCTGAATCATCTGCCAATAAACCTTCTGCATAAGCTTTACGGCCTACACAAACGATTAATTTGTCAAAAGTTTGAGTTTTTTCTTCGCCACCTTGGGTGTATTTAACAGTCACTTCGCGACCATTGATCTCAGTACCAGCAACTTTAGCGCCAATACGAATATCAAGACCTTGCTTAGTTAAAAGTTTTTGGTAGTCTTTTGCCAAAGCTTTATCAGCCATTGGTAAAAATGCATCCATTGCTTCAAATACAACAACTTCAGCACCAAGACGACGCCAAACAGAACCAAGCTCTAAACCGATTACACCAGCACCAATAACACCTAAACGTTTAGGTACTTCTTGGAAGTTTAATGCGCCAGTTGAATCAACAATAATATCTTGATCTACAGGAGCTACTGGAATATTTACAGGTACAGAACCAGACGCAAGAATCACGTATTTAGGTTCTAAAACTTGAGTTTCACCTTCGTGCGAAACAAACTCAACTTTTTTACCAGCAAGTAATTTACCAGTACCTTTTAACCACTCAATACCATTGCCTTTAAGCAATTGATCGACACCGCCAGTTAATTGGTCAACAACTTTGTCTTTACGAGCAAGAAGCTTAGCAAGATCAAAATTCACTTCACCTGTAGTAATACCGTGATCAGCTAAATGATGCACTGTATCTTCATAACGATGAGAAGAATCAAGTAATGCTTTAGAAGGAATACAACCTACATTTAAGCATGTACCACCTAAAGATGGCTTACCATTGTGAATACGTTTTTCGATACAAGCGACTTTAAAGCCTAGTTGAGCAGCACGAATTGCAGCTTCATAACCACCAGGACCACCGCCAATAACAACAAGATCAAATTGTTGAGACATTGTTTATCTCCATAGTCCGAGATAGAGGATCACTCTATCTCGGTAATATTATTCGAAGAAATTAAAGATCAAGGATGAGTTTAGCTGGTTCTTCTAACAATTCTTTGATTGCTACCAAGAAACCTACTGCTTCTTTACCATCGATCATACGGTGGTCATAAGAAAGCGCTAAATACATCATTGGCAAGATTTCAACTTGACCATTTACAGCCATAGGACGCTCTTGGATTTTGTGCATACCCAAGATACCAGTTTGCGGCTGATTCAAAATTGGAGTTGAAAGTAATGAACCGAAAGTACCACCGTTAGTGATAGTGAAAGTACCACCAGTCATTTCTTCGATAGATAATTTACCATCGCGCGCTTTAGCAGCATAAGCACCAATACCTGCTTCAACTTCTGCATAGCTCATACGATCAGTATCACGTAATACTGGAACAACAAGACCACGATCAGAAGATACTGCAACACCGATGTCATAGTAACCGTGATAAACAATATCATCGCCATCAATTGAAGCATTTACCGCAGGATAGCGCTTAAGTGCTTCAGTTACAGCTTTAACAAAGAATGACATGAAGCCTAAACGAGCACCATGGCGTTTTTCAAACGCATCTTTATATTGCTTACGCAATTCCATGATTGGCTTCATGTTAACTTCGTTAAATGTAGTTAACATTGCAGTTTCTTGAGTTGCAGAAAGAAGACGCTCAGCTACACGCTTACGTAAACGAGTCATTGGAACGCGTTTTTCGATACGCTCACCAACAGCTACGCTTAACGGAGTAACGTTAGCAGCTGGTTTAGTTTGATGGTTTGCCACATCTTCTTTAGTGATACGACCACCGCGACCAGTACCTTGTACGTCAGCAGCAGCAATACCAGTTTCAGACAAAGCTTTACGAACTGCAGGAGCTTGACCAGATACAGCTTCAGTGCGCTCAACAACAGGAGCCGCACCAGCTTGAGTTTGAGCAACTGCTTGCTCTACTGCAGGAGCAGCCGCTGCACCAGCACCAGCTTCAAACTGAGCAATCACTTCGTCAGAAAGAACTGTATCGCCTTCACCTTTAATGATTGCAACTAAGCTACCATCTGCAGGAGCAACCACTTCTAAAACAACTTTGTCGGTTTCAATATCACAGATTACTTCATCACGTGATACAGGTTCACCCACCTTTTTATGCCAAGTTGCGATGGTTCCATCTGCAACAGACTCTGGGAATACCGGTGCTTTAATTTCGGTTGCCATTATTGAGAATCTCCTGATTGTTCAGCTTCGATTGCCAATGCATCATTAATTAGCTGAGCTTGTTGTTTTGCATGCAAGTACGGTGAGCCACAAGCTGGTGCAGCAGAAGCTTCACGACCTGCAAAACTGATACGGATTTGTTTGCCAGATTTTAAGATATCGTCGTATAAACGCGGTGCGATAAATAACCAAGCACCTTGGTTCTTCGGCTCTTCTTGTGTCCAAACAAGTTCTTTCACGTTTGGATATGCAGCCAAGATTTCCGCAAGACGTTGTTCTGGGTATGGATATAACTGTTCAATACGTACGATTGCGACGTTAGTTAAGTTTTGTTCACGACGTTTTTCGAGTAAGTCGTAATAAACTTTACCACCACAAAGTACAAGACGAGTTACATCAGACTTGTTAATTTGATCAACTTCATCAATTACAGTTTGGAATGAACCATTTGCAAGCTCTTCTAAAGTAGAAGTTGCAAGTTTATGACGAAGTAAAGATTTCGGTGACATTACAATCAATGGCTTACGAATTGGGCGTACAGCTTGACGACGTAATGCATGGAAAATCTGTGCAGGTGTCGTTGGAGTGATCACTTGCATGTTATCTTCAGCACATAACTGTAAGAAACGTTCTAAACGAGCTGATGAATGCTCTGGACCTTGACCTTCGAAACCGTGTGGTAACAACATTGTTAAGCCACAAACTCGTTCCCATTTAGTCTCGCCAGAAGCAATAAACTGGTCAATTACAACCTGAGCACAGTTTACGAAGTCACCAAATTGCGCCTCCCAAATAATTAAGCTCTTAGGAATTGTAGTTGCATAACCATATTCAAATGCAAGAACAGCTTCTTCAGATAATAAAGAATCGTAAATCGCAAAACGAGGCTGATTTTCTTTGACATTGCAAAGTGGAATATACGTTGAACCATCTACCTGATTATGCAATTTTGCATGACGGTGCGAGAATGTACCACGCCCAACGTCTTCACCAGTAATACGAACAAGGTAATCTTCATCAATCAAGGTTGCGTAAGCTAAAGTTTCAGCAGCACCCCAGTTCAATGCAATTTCACCAGTTTGCATTTTCACACGATCTTCAATTACTTTTTGCACTTGACGCTGCATAACAAATCCTTCCGGAAGTTTGCTCATGCCTTCGCCTAATTCTTTTAAGCGATTTAAGTCAAATGAAGTATCCCAATCGTCTGTATAGTCATGGCCCAAATAAGGTGTCCAATCAACAAACATTTTTGTATTTGGTTCAAGCACCAAAGCGTTTGCCACATGGTTTCCGGCTTCTAAATCTGCACGGTAATCTTCAACCATTTGGTCTGCTTCAGCACGATCAATTACTTTTTGTTGAACAAGCTGATCTGAATAGAGTGTACGAGTTGTTGCTTTTTTAGCAATCACTTGATACATCAATGGTTGTGTACCAGATGGCTCATCTGCTTCGTTATGACCACGACGACGGTAACAGAACAAGTCAAGTACAACGTCTTTACGGAATTCATGACGGAAATCATGTGCTAATTGAGTAGCAAAGATTACTGCTTCAGGATCATCGCCATTCACATGGAAGATTGGCGTCTGAATCATTTTTGCAACGTCAGTACAATATTCAGTAGAGCGCGCATCACGTGGATCAGAAGTTGTAAAACCAACTTGGTTGTTCACGATAATATGTACAGTACCACCAACCGTATAGCCACGAGTTTGTGACATCTGGAAGGTTTCCATGTTCACACCTTGACCTGCAAATGCAGCATCACCATGAACAATTACTGGTAATACATCATCACCGCCGATGTCTCTACGACGCACTTGACGTGCACGTACAGAACCTTCAACTACAGGACCAACGATTTCCAAGTGAGATGGGTTAAATGCTAATGCCAAGTGAACTTCGCCACCAGGAGTCATTACATTACTTGAGAAACCTTGATGGTATTTAACGTCGCCAGAACCTTTCTTATGAATAGCTTTACCTTCAAACTCGCCAAACAAGTCTGCAGGGTTTTTACCCATAATATTAACAAGAAGGTTTAAACGGCCACGGTGTGGCATACCAATAACAACTTCTTTACAACCAACAGCACCAGCACGTTGAATGATTTCATTCACCATAGGAATAAAAGATTCACCACCTTCTACACCAAAGCGTTTAGCACCAACGTATTTATTGCCTAGGAATTTTTCAAGCCCTTCTGCAGCGGTTAAACGCTCCAAGAACCCTTTCTTTTGATCATTTGTAAAATTAAGCTGACCACGAACACTTTCAAGACGTTGTTGAATCCAACGCTTTTCTTTTGTGTCCACGATATGCATATATTCAACACCGATTGAACCACAATAGATTGCTTCCATTGCTTCAATCATTTCAGCAAGCGTTGCTTCGCTTTTGCCAATCTCAAGATTGCCTGTGTTGAATACTGTGTCTAAATCTGATTTGGTTAAACCATGTGCTGAAAGATCTAAATCAGGAATATCTTCACGCTTAGCAAGACCTAATGGATCTAACTTAGCTTTTTGATGTCCGCGATTACGATAAGCAGCAATAAGTTGTAAAACGCCAATTTGACGACGTTCATGCTCAGTACTTACCGTACTTTGTACAACAGGTTGAACACGATTAGCATTACGTCCTAGTAATAGGAATTGCTCACGCACAGCGCCGTGTGGTTGGTCACCCTTTGGATATTTATCGAAATATTGGCGCCAGTCCTCAGCTACAGAGGTTGGGGAAGACAGGTACTGCTCGTAAAGTTCTTCAATATACGCTGCACTATCAGCGGAAAGTTCAGTGTCAAGACGCAATGCGTCAGCAACTTCTTGCATTTGTGGACCCATTTCCTATTGCAAAAAATATTACAGGCTGCCTTTTAAGCACACCCATGATGCATAATGCCAAATTGGTAAAAAAGGCACTACTTACCCAACAGGTCTTTAAGACCATGGGGCGTCATACTACCTAGAGAGGAAACTCCATAGGTAATTAATGAATCACAACACCCTCAATGGCATCATCACTCACCTTATACTCGATTAAAACCGAGCAATTTTTTGCAAATCTTTTTAGAAAAATTAACTTTAAAATTAACTTTTCTAAAATGACTTTAACCATAAAAATTAAGCACAGATCTAAGATCGTGCTACTTAAATTAATTTCACTAGTATACGCTTTTTTCACCTATAACTTTGTGGCAAATCGTATCATGTTCTTAACGAACGATTGATTTTTTTGACACATACCACCTATAAATTGGCGAAATACATATGCGATTTTATCTTTTAATATATGGTGCAATATATAAAAACCTCATCTTTTTCGACCAAAGTCTAAAGTTTACATTATAAAGTTAAAAAAAAACGCACATCAAGGATGTGCGTTCTCTGTTTGTGCAGAATTAACCCGCTTGATCTAATAACATGCTACGGATGTGACCAATAGCTTTTGTAGGGTTTAGACCTTTAGGACATACTGACACACAGTTCATGATACCTTTACAACGGAACAAACTGAATGGATCGTCAAGACGAGACAAACGGTCTGCTGTAGCAGTATCACGAGAATCAATAATAAAACGGTATGCATTCAACAATGCTGAAGGACCCAAGAACTTGTCAGGGTTCCACCAGAATGATGGACATGAAGTTGAACAACATGCACAAAGAATACATTCATACAAACCGTTTAAGTGTTCACGCTCTTCTGGAGACTGTAAACGCTCTTTAGGTGGAGCTGGCTGGTTATTGATCAAGAATGGCTGAATCTTGTCATATTGATCATAGAATTGGTTCATATCAACAACCAAATCTTTAACTACCGGCAAACCTGGTAATGGACGAATTACGATTTTCTCTGGTAAATCATTTAGGTTTTCTAAACAAGCCAAACCATTTTTACCATTGATATTCACACCATCCGAACCACAAATACCTTCACGGCAAGAACGACGGAATGTTAACGTTTCGTCTTGAACTTTCAATGCAAGTAATGCATCAAGCAACATACGGTGCTTATCAGTCAATTCAAGTTTGAAAGTTTGCATGTACGGCGCTTTATCCTTATCAGGATCATAGCGGTAGATTTCGAATGTACGAGTACCTCTACTCATCTTTATACTCCCGATTAGAATGTACGTGGTGCTGGCGGAATTGCATCAACAGTCAAAGGTTTGAAGCGCACTGGCTTATATTCCAAACGGTTATCTGATGAATACCATAACGTGTGTTTCATCCACTCATCATCACGGCGACCGTATGAATAAGTTGGGTGATCAGCTGGTAATTCATAATCAACTACAGTATGCGCACCACGACACTCTTTACGCGCAGCTGCTGAAATTAGAGTTGCTTTTGCAACTTCATACAAGTTTTCAACTTCAAGCGCTTCAACACGTGCAGTGTTAAATACTCTAGATTTATCTTTTAAGTGGATATTACGCACACGTGGTTCAAGAGCAAGAATCTCTTTAACACCTTTATCAAGCAATGCTTGAGTACGGAATACACCTGCATGGTCTTGAACGATATCACGAATTGCATCAGCAACTTCTTGAGCATTTTCACCAGCAGTTGAGTCATCCAACTTACGTACACGAGCTAATGTTTGCCCTAATACATCTGTTGGAAGTGGCGCATATTCATCACCATGATGCTTAGTAACGTAATCGATAATGTGCTCACCAGCAGCTTTACCAAATACAACCAAGTCAAGAAGTGAGTTTGTACCTAAACGGTTTGCACCATGTACTGATACACAAGAACATTCGCCAATTGCATAGAAACCTTTTACAGGTTTAGTGTAGTTGTCTGTACCCACTTCAGGTAAACATACCTGACCATGCATATTCGTAGGAATACCACCCATTTGATAATGGATTGTTGGTACTACAGGAATTGCTTCTTTTGTGATATCAACGTTCGCGAATTTTTTACCAATCTCAAATACAGATGGTAAACGCTTCATGATTGTTTCAGCACCCAAGTGAGTCATATCAAGTAAGATATAATCACCTTTTGGACCACAACCACGACCTTCTTTAATTTCTTGGTCCATAGAACGTGAAACGAAGTCACGTGGAGCCAAGTCTTTTAAAGTCGGTGCATAACGTTCCATGAACGGTTCGCCGTCTTTATTACGAAGGATTGCACCTTCACCACGACAACCTTCTGTCAACAATACACCAGCGCCCGCAACACCCGTTGGGTGGAATTGCCAGAACTCCATATCTTGCAATGGAATACCAGCACGAGCAGCCATACCAAGACCGTCACCAGTGTTGATATAAGCATTTGTTGATGCACGATAAACACGACCAGCACCACCAGTAGCAAATAATGTCGCTTTTGCTTGGAATACTGAAATGTTACCAGTTTCCTGGTCAATTGCTGTTACACCAAGAACTTCACCAGCTTCGTTACGGATCAAATCAAGAGCAATCCATTCAACGAAGAATTGAGTACCCATTTTCACGTTGCTTTGATAAAGCGTGTGTAATAATGCATGACCTGTACGGTCCGCAGCTGCACAAGCACGTGGAACTGGCTTATCACCATAGTTAGCAGAGTGACCACCGAACGGACGTTGGTAAATTGTACCATCAGCGTTACGGTCAAAAGGCATACCCATGTGTTCAAGTTCATACACAACTTTTGGCGCTTCACGACACATAAATTCAATTGCGTCTTGGTCACCTAACCAGTCAGAACCTTTTACTGTATCGTAAAAATGGAAATGCCAGTTATCTTCTTGCATATTACCTAACGACGCACCGATACCACCTTGAGCAGCTACAGTGTGCGAACGTGTCGGGAAAACTTTAGTGAGTACTGCAACTTTCAAACCTGCTTGAGCAAGTTGGTAAGATGCACGCATACCAGAACCACCACCACCAACGATAACTGCATCGAAAGTGAGGTTTTGAATATTTGAATAATCTTCTTTAGGGGTTATCGCGCCCATGATGTCTTCCTATCAATTCGCCCAGAAAATCTGGATACCCCAGATTGCGTACACAAACACTGCAATAATGACAGCCGTCGTCAGTACAAGGCGTAAACCTTTCGCTGAAGGACCCATTTGACGAGTAGTGACATAGTCAGTAAAAACTTGCCACATCCCAATCCATGCGTGTGCGATAAGTGATAAAATTGCCAATAAAGAGAAAATCTTCATTGGTAATGTCATCATGAAACCAGCCCATTGTTGATAGTCAAATCCGCCTTTGCAGAGAATCCAACCCAAAAGAACAACAGTATAGGCTGCTAATACAACCGCACTTACACGCTGGATATACCAATCACGAGAACCTGAACCAGTTAAACCTGTAGCACTTTTCATTAGAACATAATCCATACAAAGGCTGCGATAATGGCTACCACAGATAAGATCAATGAAATTGTCGCTGCAATACGACCACTTTGCAGTTCTTCAGCAAAACCTAAATCTGCAAGTAAGTGCTTTACTCCAGCAATAAAGTGGAATAATAAGCCGGCTACAAATACCCAAACGATAAAACGTACAAGGATATTTCCAAACACGACATTTTTAACGTAGTCAAATCCTTCTGGTGAAGATAATGATTTATCTAAAATCCATAATAGAACTGGTACTAATAAGAAAACGATGACACCTGATAAACGGTGTAAAATTGATGCAATAGCCACGGGTGAGCGTAAATTTACCGCTAACACCTGACCCATGGACAAATTGACAGGTCTGTTGCTTTTCACAGCGGGCATCCTGTAGGTAGAAACTCCGACCGGAGTTTGTTGAATTAATTCCAAGGAAAGCTGGCATTGTTAGGCAAGCACAGCTCATGCCTAACCTATAAACGACACTGAATTATAAAACGCGAAGTATCAAAATACAAACAATCCACTTTCCCATTTAAGCAAAAAACAATTAAATAAGAATCATTCACAATGATATCACCCTATTAACCCTATTAAAAAGGTATACATAGTTCCATCATGTTATTGTTTAAAATAACTTTTTATTTAATTTCATTTTTTCTGAAATTTCTTTTAAATAAGTAAGTTTTAGACTAAAGATAAAGTTATAAATTCATCATATAAATAGAAAAATGTTAGTAACTCCTCATATTTTCAATAAAAGCCACAATTCAATTAAGTAAACGTACTTACATTCACCCCAAATCGGTCAAGCTAAAATACATTTGAGAAAGCAATTTTTATTGGAAATAGAAGTTTTTATTATTTTAACGCAGTTCAATTAGCTATTTTTTATACAATTAAACTTAAAAAAACACCAATATTCTTTGTTACAACTAAATAAAAATAGAGTTTTT
>NZ_JRVL01000357.1:0-582 GCF_054823985.1 Acinetobacter sp. GN11
ATAAGAAGAATATTGATAGCTATAGATGAGTACACTCACCTAATGAACCTTACACATAGCATGTACATTGGAGTATTGAGACTAACTGAAAGCAATGTTATCGCTGAGCAGTTTGTAGTTGTATGGCTAGGTATATCTGTTAGTGCTAATCGTATTTTTTTAGCCACTCAAACATTTGTCGACTAACAAGCGCCCATTTAAATTACCGAATAAATTCTTCTAAATGATTTTGAACAACACGATATAAATTGACGAGATCACCATTAATATCATTGATCACCTCAACTCTTGAACCTTCTTCACGCATAAAGAATAGGGCAGCACCGCCTGCGAAAAGTTCAACATAACATTGATGTTCTGGTAGTTTTTTAATAAGTTGCGACACAAGTCGACGTTTGCCGCCAAGCCACGGAACAATCGGGCTGGTTTTTATACAATCACCTAATTCAAAGCGTTAGAAATTTTGATAACCTAACGTTGCTATGTACATGGCAACGGGGCTTTGCTTTTGACAGGTTAATTGTCGAGAGGGGCTATTCATGTTCCAGCAAGTCTAGTCACCCCGTGTTTTTATTATTAAAG
>NZ_JRVL01000358.1:0-802 GCF_054823985.1 Acinetobacter sp. GN11
ACTCCGCTTTAATACATTAAAAATCAAAGAGCTGCTTTAATTTTTTCAGCTAATCCCTTAATTTTTTCTTGATCTCCTAACTCTACAGCATGGCGTCCAAGTTGATGCACATTTGTAGGAATAAGGTGAAAATGAACATGGGGAAC
This sequence comes from Acinetobacter sp. GN11, assembly GCF_054823985.1. Classification (NCBI taxonomy): domain Bacteria; kingdom Pseudomonadati; phylum Pseudomonadota; class Gammaproteobacteria; order Moraxellales; family Moraxellaceae; genus Acinetobacter; species Acinetobacter sp. GN11. The sequence goes on from NZ_JRVL01000358.1 coordinate 147, forward strand.
AGTTTGTCCTGCCGCAGCTCCAGAAAGTTGCATCAAGACAATACCTTCTAAATTGAAGGCTTTTTCCATTGCTTTTGCAATTTTCTGAACAACTTGTATGGTATATGCGGCTGCTTCTGGAGGTAAATCAAGGAGCGTTACAGCAGGTGTTTTTGGAATAACTAATGTATGACCATCGGCTTGAGGCATAATATCCATAAAAGCTAGAACTTGATCATCTTCATAGATTTTTATCGCTGGAAGTTCATTGCGTAAAATTTTTGCGAAGATATTTTGATCATCGTATGCCATGTATTATTCCTTTAAAATTATTTACATTTCAATTCTTTCTGACGCTCTTTAATAGCATCAAGACGTTGTTGCTCTTTGTCAGAAAACTTTGGTTTTGTCGTATGACAGTTTTCATTACCATATTTTTCTTTAGCATCAGGATCTTTAAAACAAAAGCCTTTTGATGCATAAATCAAATTATAGTCGTCTTGTAATTTCTGACATTCTTGCTCAGGCGTTGCAGCTTGAACGCTTAAACCAGCAATGCTCACCATGCCAGTAAAGACTGCAACCATAAATTTATTCATGAGCGTTTCCTCAGTTAAAGGTATGAACCTGTACTCAATATAAGGTTTATTACCAATATTTCAATGACTATTAATTAC
>NZ_JRVL01000359.1:0-373 GCF_054823985.1 Acinetobacter sp. GN11
GGCAGCAAACTTAGGACCTTGAGTCTTTTGCACTGAAGTGAAGTTTTCAATGTCCATGGTATCCATGACCTGACCACCAAAGCGTTCAGCCACGATACCGGTGTTAATACCTTTACGTGCTGCATAGATTGCAGCCGTTGCACCTGCAGGTCCACCACCAATCACTAACACATCAAACGCATCTTTGGCATTAAGCGCTGCTGCATCTTTTTCAGCTGAGTTGGTGTCAAGTTTTGCCACAATCTCTTCAAGGGTCATACGACCTTGACCAATGTGTTCATTGTCTTGGAACACCATCGGTACAGCCATAATTTTGCGTTGTTCCACTTCGTCTTGGAAGAAAGAACCATCAATCATGGTTGCTGTGGTGTTC
>NZ_JRVL01000360.1:0-640 GCF_054823985.1 Acinetobacter sp. GN11
ATAGACCTGATACAAGTAACCAGAAACATTGCCTGAGCTATCTGCTGATCCATAACCTATAACGTCACCATTGGTATTTTTAATTTCAATCTGGCTATTTGCTTCAGCCTGAGCTATAAAGCTCTGTCCATTGATATCTAATACAATATTTTCAATCGGATTTGGCGCGACATCGTCATTCAAAGCACTCTGCTTGATCTCTGCACTACGGTTACCAGCTCGATCAATCACGACAAAAGTAAGTTCCTCACCATGTAAGTAAACTTGCTGAAAATAACCAGAAACATTACCTGAGCTATCGGTATAGCCAAAACCAATCTTATTTCCAGCCTGATCTAATACATCAATAGAGCTTCCAGCTTCTGCCTGAGCTGTAAAGCTTTGGCCATTTTCGTTAAAGATGATATTTTCAATCGCATTTGGTGCAATGGTATCAATTAAAGCATTTTGCTTAAATTCGACACTGCGGTTACCCACTTGATCTATGACAACAAAAGTGAGTTCCTCACCATGTAAATAGGTTTGATTGAAAGAACCAGAAGCATTACCAGCACTATCTGTAGAGCCCCAGCCCGTCTGATTACCCAATGAATCAAAAATTTCAATCTGACTATTTGCTTCTGCTTGCGCTGTAAAGTTT
>NZ_JRVL01000361.1:0-502 GCF_054823985.1 Acinetobacter sp. GN11
ATTTATTTTAAATCATGGGTTTGTGTTTATTTTTATATTGATTGAGATGGCGTTTAGATGGTATTGCTAAATAATCGATAATATTTACATGAAAATTACAAAAAATTACCGTTCATCTTTCTGTCATATAGAAACCGTATAACAAAATAATAAATTAAGGGGAGAGAGAGGAAGATGGCTGATTTAACAGCAAAGAAAGTCAATAAACTTATTGAAGAGTTCCGTCAAACAGGCAAAGAACCCGAAAAGTTAGTTATTGGCTATAAAACTTATGCCAGACTCATGACCGAAGATAAATTTGCAGAAAAAGTAGTCCCTTCACTTGAAGATTCAAAAGAACGCTTATATAAAAATCTAAAAATTAAGCTCGTCACTGAAAAACATTACTTTGAAATTAAATAAAAATTATGTGAACTACATCACCTGTTATTAAAGTAAAGTAACACTAAATAATTTTAATAACATGATTATTGTATGATGATACAAATTAATGGTGTAGCCA
>NZ_JRVL01000362.1:0-472 GCF_054823985.1 Acinetobacter sp. GN11
ATCCAGAAGATCGACTTCAAGCTTGTTTTGGTTTAATAGGTTTGGAATAAATACTTCACCGTCGTAGCCAACTACGGCATCTTGTTGCCCCTTAATGCGAACTGTATAACCCGGTAATAAAGGTGAATTGTTCGCATCAACAAGCTTCACTAAGCCAGAAATGACCTGATGAGCGCCAAAGTCAATCAAAGCTCCTTGGCGATAACCTACGAATGCTGTTTGGTTAGTGGATTTAACATCCCACTCTAAAGGTAAATATGATGGATCCAGATAGATATGATGAAGCTGATAGGGTCTTAAATTTGCAATTAAGAATCGACCGTTTCCATCAGTTGCTCCTAAATTGACTCCGCCATTTAAAATTTGGCTTTGTGGCCCCGCATTGGTCACAACTGCGTAGCCGTCTCCAATTTCATTGGCCGCAAAAACTCGTCCTGCTGCCGCAACCAACGATCCTGTCGCTGAAAGTGCA
>NZ_JRVL01000362.1:572-3160 GCF_054823985.1 Acinetobacter sp. GN11
AGAGCTTGTCCACGCCCTTGCTGTCCAGCAGAGAAATTTTGAAAAATAACTCGCATCGCGATTAAGTGAAATAGGCCAAAACTAAAAGCATGCAAACACTGCGCAAAAAGTTGGCCAATAAAGTAATGTGAAAATATTCCAACTAACATCCAACGTATGCTCGTCACTAGCAAGCACACAACGACTAAATTACGCCATGAAAAACGTTGAAAAATCTTTGGAGCAATTGAAAACATAAAAATTTCTGCAAAAACTCCCACAGCCCATAAGAATCCAATTTCAGTCGTACTAAAATTCAAAGATTTCAGAAAATTGCTATAAAAACTATAAAAAGGCGCATGCGAAAAAAGTAAAATAAATTCAATTGTAAAAAATGCAGCTACTGTCGGGCGTTTAAGTACAGGAAGCAAAGGCTCTAAATGTTTTTGTGAGGTTGGTGCGCCATCCGGTTCTCGAATGGTGAAAGACCAAATAAATGCCAATGAAGCAATAATTAATAATAAAATCGGAAGCATCGAAATAGGTACTATTTCTAGAAGTGCACCAATAATGAAGACACCCACAATGAATCCAACAGATCCCCACTTACGAATTTTACCGTAAAGTTTAGCTTTTTGATCACCCAACCAAAATAAAGTAACCCCTTCAAATTGAGCTAAAATAGCATTTTGAAAGAAACTAAAAATAAGCATGAGTAAAGCAATAGATTGAAACGTATTTGGAACTATGAAAATAGCCAACCAGATACATGATTCCATCCAAGTTGCCAATCTTACTAGTAGCATTCGCTTACCAGATTTATCCGCAATCCATCCCCAAACTAAAGGAGCAAAAAAACGCGTTACAATAGCAATTGATGATAAAACACCAATTTCCTGATAATTAAATCCTTGATCTTGAAGGTATAAATTCCAATAAGGCATAAACGTGCCAACAATGGAATAATAAAAGAAGTAGAATCCGCCGAGTCTAGTTTGGATTGTAAGTGGTTGGAACAAGTTATAAACCTTAGTATTTTCAATAGGTTAAAATTCGAGATAGCTATATATCAAAACATCCCAACACCACAATTTTAACACTTTGCTTCCCCATACAAATAACTAATTTATTAATAACCAACTTTCCTCTAAAAGCTTTTTTATTGATAAGAAAGATTAAATAAAGCTAAGAGAACTGTAATTTAATTTGTACAATATGTTAACTTGTGTAAAAATACATTTAATATTCATAAGGTATTTATTCATCAGATGTTTTTTCTTATTTTTTTAATTTGTCTTTTTCTGTTTTTGCTTATTCTAAAACAACATTACCGTTGATTAATTTTTACATCTATCTATTTTTTAAAAGCTTTTATACCATCTTCAAGTTAGAACAATTAAAAATCAAATTTCTAGATATCACTTTTTAGAGCTGAATATTCAAATCAAGCTTAGCTTAAATATCAAACTCCAACAGATCATTAATAAGTGACTGTAACAACTATCGTATCGGAGTAGTTACCAGGAGTCGTTGAAATAGTTGTACCCTGCGGAATTTTTCCATACACGTTTGTACTTTGAGCGTTACCCGAACCTGTTTTGGAAACACCCCCAGAACCTCCAACTGCGGCTACACCACCAGTAGTGTCCCATACCGTACTATAAGTCGAGTCCTGATATAGCTGATAAGGAATGTATTGACTACTACCATTTGTCATACGTCTAAAGCCACCAGCAATACGGTTAATTCCATCACCCAAGTAAATGCTATATGAGGTTCCATTGTTACACGTCGTGTTCACTGCACCTTGCGCTGTGTAATCACGACTAGTCGTACCAATATCATTAATATTGCCAAAATCTACATTTGATGTTGAATCCAATTGGCACAAACTTGGTACAACATAATTAGCAGTTATGGTGGCATTTCCAGAATCCCAGCCTCCACCACTATTTCCTTCACATACAGTGCTAGAGCTCGCTTGCATGTCCCAAAAAAGCTGAACAGTACCCGTATATGTGCCTTTAGGATATGCAAGAAGAGATCCTGTTCGGGCTGGGACTTTTACATTGACCGAGTAACTCACAATATTATTTGAAGCAACCGTTTTTACTGGTCCATACCAAACGTTCGAGGTGTGATTCGTAGTAGAAGAGCCAGCGCCACCTACAGTTGCAGTGACTGTATAAGGTAATGAAACACTGCTATTGGTGTTTGTAATTCCCGTGAATACGGTTTTCATACACATATAAGGTGAAATTTCAGGAGTAGTACGCCCCCCTAGACAGCTAATCGTGCCGGAAAAGCTGATGTTTGCATCACTATTAATGGTGGCAGCCGTATAGGTATACGTACTATTAGTGGTTCCAGTTACCGTACAAGCAGCATGTGCAGAGCTAAAAAAAGCATATAATATAAAAAATAAGACGGGTGCTAAAAGATACTTTATGGCCAATGAAAACTTTTCACTTTTCATCCAAAAACTATGACTCGCAGTAGTTATCGACATACATAAGGCCCCAATTTTTTAGCACTGTATTGCTTATTTTCATACGCAAAATTAACTTGGCATGAGCCATGATCCAGAAGATCGACTTCAAGCTTGTTTT
>NZ_JRVL01000363.1:0-338 GCF_054823985.1 Acinetobacter sp. GN11
TATTTAAAATAGAATTAATGATTTGAACAGGATAGACAATTAAATCTCACTCACTATAAACTTCTGGCCAGAATAAGTTCTAATTGATCGATAAATAACTAAGTTCACTTTACTCATGAAGTACTCATACGCTAGAATCACTCTCGCTCGTAATATTTAACCAAAATAACACAATCTTTTTTGGGTCCACTATGTGCCTACTTTAGAAAATGACTTGTGTTTAATTTAAAAATTGATTAGTATTGCACGCACTGAAAAGCCTTGAGATTAAAAGCTTTTCTGACTTATAGGGCCTATAGCTCAGTTGGTTAGAGCAGCGGACTCATAATCCGTTGGTC
>NZ_JRVL01000364.1:0-837 GCF_054823985.1 Acinetobacter sp. GN11
AGCTTTGGCTTTAATCGGAGGAATGGTTTTAAAAGGATTTAAAAAAGAAAAAATACACTTAATTGAAGAGAAAAAAATTAATGATACAAATGCATTGAAGCAAAAAGAAAATAGTTTAAAAAAAGCTGACATAGTTGTGTTGTTATTAGATCCCAAGCAATTAAAAGAGACACTTGCGCCGTTTAAAAAATGGTTAGCAAATAAGATTATTGTTTCTATGATGGCAGGGATTGATATTGCAAACTTATCTCGTTTTACAGGTTCAAACAAAATCGTTCGTGTGATTTCAAATCCGCCTGTACTTACCCATGTTGGTACTCACGTGCTGATTGCTTCAGAGCAAATGGATCAGCTTGATAAAGACTTAATTGAAACGTTGTATTCTCCAACAGGTCAGACTTTTTGGGCTGCTTCGGAAACACAAAGTGATGCCATTATTGCATTATCAGGTTCAGGGCCAGCTTACTTTTTCTATATTTTGGATAGCATGATTAAGACTGGCGTTTCACTAGGGCTAGATAAGCAATTTGCCTTAGATCTTGCGCTTCAAGCAGCGACTGGGGCGGTTGAAATGATTCGTAAAAGTAATGTTCCACCAGCAGAATTATGTGGAAAGGTCACTTTAGCAAACGGGATTACCGAGTCTGCTTTACGAATGTTTGAATTAGGCAATGTGTCAGATGATATACGTTTAGCTATGAAGGCCGCATATCATCGTAGCAAAGAAATTACTTCAGAAATTATTTCTGAGGCTAGCTAAATCTTCTTTAACAAGTTAGGTCTTTAAAAAGTATTCCCAAATAATATAACCTAAGCCAAACCCAATAAAAGAGTAGA
>NZ_JRVL01000006.1:0-37792 GCF_054823985.1 Acinetobacter sp. GN11
TTATTTGTCTTTTTATTAAAAATTAATAAGAATAACCAAGGTCAGAGTTTTGAATAAACTTGTTCAGTAAAACTATAGGCAAAGGATTGATTGTATGCTGACATTACTTGGTGTTGGCATGATTTTGTGCTTCATGTACTTAATCATGTCCAAACGTTTAAGCCCTATTATTGCTTTAATTCTCATCCCATTTATTTTTTCTCTTATTGCTTGGGGCCTCGGTCACTACTTTGAAAGTTTGAGTCACATTGAACTCAAAGGTCTCAGTGAGATGATGCTAGAAGGCATCAAAAAATTAGCGCCAACTGGCGTAATGCTTTTATTCGCAATTTTATATTTTGCCTTAATGATCGATGCAGGTCTCTTCGATCCACCGGTTAAATGGATTTTAAAAAAGGTTAAAGGCGATCCTCTAAAAATCACAATGGGAACCGTGTTCTTAACCACAATGGTTTCTTTAGATGGTGATGGCTCAACAACTTATATGATTTGTGTAGCTGCAATGCTGCCACTTTATCAACGCTTAGGAATGAATACACTCATCATGACTGCACTTATGCTGTTATGTAGTGGTGTAATGAACCTAACACCATGGGGTGGCCCTACAGCTCGTGCTGCAAGCGCCCTGCAAATTGACCCAAGCCACATCTTCGTACCAATGATTCTTCCTATGGTCATTAGTATTGGTTGGTTATTTTTCTTGGCGTACTTATATGGTCGTTACGAGCAAAAACGTTTAGGCGTTATTGAGCTTGAAACTCACCATGGCGACAATATTACCGTATCAAAAGATCCTGAAGCGACTCGCCCACATTTACGCAAAGTAAATATGGTGCTCACAATCCTTCTTATGATTGCTTTGATCAAAGGCATTTTGCCTATGTCTGTGTTGTTCATGATAGCGTTCTGTATCGCAATGCTCATTAACTATCCAGATGTTGATATGCAGAAAAAACGCATTGCAATGCATGCAGACAGTGTCTTAGCTGTTGTGGGCTTAATTTTTGCTGCAGGTATTTTCACAGGTATTTTATCTGGCACAGGTATGGTTGAGGCGATGTCTAAAGAATTCGTCGCAATGATTCCTCCAAGCATGGGTCCATACCTTGCACCAATCACAGCTTTAGTGAGTATGCCTTTGACATTCTTTATGTCAAATGATGCTTTCTTCTATGGCGTTTTACCTATTCTTGCTGAAGCTGCTTCACATTATGGTATTAGTGCAGAAGCGATTGCTCGTGCTTCGATTGTAGGTCAACCTGTACACTTACTATCACCTCTTGTTCCATCAACCTATTTGTTATGTGGTCTTGCTAAAGTCGATTTTGCTGACCATCAAAAGTTCACTTTAAAGTGGGCATTTATAACGTGTATGGTATTGATGGGAACCGCTTTAGTGATTGGTGTTTTCCCACTCTTTAGCACGCTTTAATTATTCTTTCACAATAAAAAAAGCCCCAAGCGGGGCTTTTTTTATTTCTGTACATATTCAATTAAGTGATCTAACACAATGTGAAAATGCAATGTAATGTCTTCTTCTAAAATTTTATAGGCATTATCGAATTGCACCATTGGCCAACCTTCTTTCCAAAATGGAAAAATATTGTGTAGACCCTCAGTCACGATCGCATCTTCACGACTAATCGCTTGAGCAACTTGAGCTAAAACCTGAGCGGTTTCTGCCCCATCCATAGCTAAATAATCAAGACCACGTGCTTTAAAAATACGGATACGGTCTTTTTTATAACGAATCTTTTTCGCCTGACCTGAATTCAAGCCTAATGCCAACGTAGCAGCTTCTACAAACTTGTCTTCAAAGTTTGCGCTCAATGCAACTAAAGCCTGTTTATGTGCTTCTTGACGCCCAGCTTTCCCCCCATTACGGATAATCTCATTTGCTTCCGTATCAAGCTTATCTTTTTTCATAGACTGTAAAATGTCTAAAATTTCGATATCGCTTAGAGATTCAGGAGATTGCTCAAACATAGGAGTCCTTATACATAAAACTAAAGGCATATTCTCTCATAAAAGCGCTACTAAAGCAGAGTAAAATTTTAAATAGCCTATTAACTTGACTATTTTTATAGTCCTAACTTCAGAGACTACACTCATAAAATCAGATAATTCTTTGGTTATAATTTTAATTATTTGCAAAATTAATTTTACCCAGATAATATAGTTTTACCCAGATAAAATATACAGCTAAAATGAATACTAAAATCACTTATACTGCTTTCACTGGAAGCACGCTTATTGCGAGTGACTCCCTAGTTGAACTTGCAAAAAAACTCAAAGATCTTCCGAAAACAACGGAAAATATTCTGATTTTTAATGATCAAACAGGTCAACAAATTGATCTTGATCTTTCTGGTTCGGAACAAGAATTTCAACAACGTTATGCTGAACCGGAAGAAATTAAAAAAGTTGGACGACCTAAACTCGGAGTAATTTCTCGTGAAATCACTTTACAGAAAAAACATTGGGATTGGTTAGATCAACAAAGTGCGAGTGCATCAGCAGTAATTCGTAAGTTAATTGATAAAGAGTTAAATAACCCAAATTCTGAAGGTAATATTATGCTCGCTAAACAAGCCATCGACCGTTTTATGTCTGCCATGCTGGGTAATATGCCAAATTACGAAGAAGCAACACGCGCCTTATATCAAGGTGATCGAGATATATTTTTAAAGATGATTCAGAGCTATCCTAAAGATTTAAGAGAATATTTAACTTTAAAATCTCAAAGTATTTTCTAAACTCAATAAAAAACCCGCTTACGCGGGTTTTTTCAAAATCAATTCAACCTATTAAAGACGAACTAATTCCACAACTTTTTCAGCTGCCTCTTCAACGGTTTCAGCAGTAACTTCTGTATCTGTGCCATCCACAGCCGTAGTGATAACCACAACACCTGTCTCACGCAATAAAGTAATTTGCTCAGCAGTTAAGTTGGCTTTTGCAATCGCAACTACACCTTGTTGGATCAATAAGCTTTCTAAAACTTGAGCTTTTTCGATTAACTGTGCAGAAATCCCAATCACCGCAGGTTTTTGACCTAAACGTGCAGCACGATCTTCAGCAGTAATAGGATTACTATGCGAAGTCCACTCCACCGCAGACTCAACCATACCAGCACCAACCGTTACATTGCTTAAACGATCAATGAAAATAAATGAACCTGTGTATCGTGAATCTTGATATTGATCAAATACGACTGGTGCATCGAATTCAACAACAACGTCTGCAATGGCATTTAACTCAAGCTCTTCAACCTGAGTATGCTCAAGCGTATTCACATTCACGCGATAGTGAATGTTAGTCACTTTCGCAGGAACAGTCTGTGTACCAATCTTAACGTTGTATAACTTACCTTTCACCAGTGGATGTTCATTCATCCATACTACTGAAGCACGAACACTGCGAGAAATTAATGGTTGTTCACCTGCACGTACTAGAACGTTGCCACGGCTAATATCAATTTCATCATTTAGCGTTAATGTAACGGCTTGACCTGCAACAGCTTGGTCCAGATTTCCATCAAATGTTACGATTTCTTTAACTGTTGAACGCTTACCTGATGGTAATGCAACAATTTCATCACCAACATTGATTTCACCCAAAGCAATAGTACCAGCGAAACCACGGAAATCTAGGTTTGGACGGTTTACATATTGAACAGGGAAACGGAATTCGTGTTTGTTTGATTCACGACTAATTTCAACTGACTCAAGAATGTTCATCAAGGTTTGACCCTTGTACCAAGCTGTATGCTCAGAAACATTTACCACGTTATCGCCATTTAAAGCAGAAATCGGTACAAATTGAATATTGGCTGGACGACGGTCACCCAATTGGCTTACAAAAGCATCATATTCAATCTGAATTTCAGTGAAGCGTTCAGGTGAATATTCAACCAAGTCCATTTTATTAATGGCAACAACAATATTCTTAATACCAAGCAAACTTGCAATAAAAGTATGACGACGTGTTTGTGTTTGCACACCATAACGCGCATCAATCAAGATAATTGCAAGATCAGCTGTTGATGCACCTGTTGCCATGTTACGGGTATATTGTTCATGCCCAGGTGTGTCAGCAATAATAAACTTACGCTTTTCCGTTGAAAAATAACGGTAAGCCACATCAATGGTAATACCTTGCTCACGCTCAGCTTGTAAGCCATCTACAAGCAATGCCAAGTCTGGTGCATCACCTGTGGTTCCTACTTTTTTACTGTCACGCGTTACAGCTTGTAATTGATCTTCATAAATCAATTTTGAATCGTAGAGTAAACGTCCAATAAGTGTACTTTTACCATCATCTACGTTACCGCAAGTCAAAAAACGCAAAAGGTCTTTTTGTTCATGTTGCTTTAAATAGGCCAAGATATCTTGACTGATTAATTCTGATTGATGAGACATTGCTCAAACTCCACAAATTTAGAAATTGTCTTAGAAATAGCCTTCTTGCTTTTTCTTTTCCATTGAGCCCGCTTCATCATGGTCAATCATACGACCTTGACGCTCAGAACTAGTGGCTAAAAGCATCTCTTGGATAATTTCAGGTAACGTATCTGCTTCAGACTCAACTGCACCAGTTAATGGGTAACAGCCAAGCGTACGGAAACGTACAGACTTCATCTGTGGAACTTCACCCTCTTTTAAACGCATACGTTCATCATCAACCATGATTAATGTACCGCTACGCTCAACTACTGGACGAACAGCAGAGAAATAAAGAGGAACGATTTGAATATTTTCTAAATAGATATATTGCCAGATATCCAACTCAGTCCAGTTAGATAAAGGGAATACACGAATACTTTCACCTTTGTTCACTTTACCATTGTAAAGATTCCAAAGTTCAGGACGCTGGTTTTTCGGATCCCAACGATGCTTACTATCACGGAATGAATAAACACGCTCTTTCGCACGTGATTTTTCTTCATCACGGCGTGCACCACCAAAAGCAGCATCAAATTGATATTTATCCAAAGCCTGTTTCAAAGCTTGGGTTTTCATAATATCTGTGTATTTTGAACTACCATGATCGAATGGATTAATTCCAGCTTCGCGACCTTCTTTGTTCTGATGAACGATTAAATCGAAGCCATGTGTTTTTGCCATGTTATCGCGAAATGAAATCATCTCTTTAAATTTCCACCCAGTATCTACATGTAATAATGGGAATGGAAGTTTAGCTGGATAAAATGCTTTTAACGCAAGATGAAGCATTACCGCAGAGTCTTTACCAATTGAGTAAAGCATGACCGGATTTTCAAATTCCGCAGCAACTTCACGGATAATATGAATACTTTCAGCTTCAAGTTGCTTGAGATGTGTAAGTCTTGATTCAGTCATGAACACGTCCTTCTCTATCCATTTTGCCCATAAAATCTAGAAGTGGTATTAAACCACCACGTAGAAGACCATGTGGAGGAACGAGTGCCATAACAACTCCAATTTTTCGTGATAGATAATCCAACCACAAGCCTTTATATGGCTTATAGCATTAGTTATGCATTATAGTGATTTAAAACCGATTCCTTTTGCTTGTTTTTTCATATTGATATTCGATTTCATCATATACATGTAATATGCTGATGCACTTGCACAACTTGGCAATCGTAGCTTGTGTAGCCAACTTAAGCAAATCATGATCTGCTCTTTAGATTTCTCTAAAAACCATAAAAAAAGAGAAGCATTTATAGCTTCTCTTTTCTAAAACATGTTCTAACTTAGAAACCGAACATTTTACGTTCTAATGGAATTTCAATCCCAATAGATGCACCTGCATCATTACCTTCTAGATCAGAATCACTTACCCAGCCATTAATTTTTAATGGAAGATCAGGTTTGATGTAATGCGTCCAAGTTAAATCAAGCGCTTTAATTTCATCGTCTTTAGGGAATGCTTTATTGATTGCCAAGTTAGATTGGTTAACTTTAACCACCATTGCACGACCGCTTAAACGGTTCATGACATCAAAGCGGATATCACCACCCACTGAGTACATTTGCCCATCACCACCCATCGCGTGGCCTAATGGGTAACCATGTTGGTAATAACCATCTTTATAAGTTGAATGAGCATAAGAGATACCTCTTACATCACCATTAGTACGTGTATCTGCCCATTCTGCATAAAGTTGATAAGGCAAGTTATTGTAGCTAGATGAATAGTCGACACCTGCTAAGTACATTTTCTTAGAAGGTAAACCACCCGCTTCATCTTCACCTACATATTGTCCATAGATGCTAACTGGAACTTGGAATAGTGGTTGTAATAATAAGCGACCATCAAAGCCAGCAATTTGGTTTGATGGATCTGGCTCACCCGTTCCGCCATTATCTTTATTGCCGACAAATGCATCCCATAAAGAACTAAAACTTTCAGGACGTCCATCACCACCCCATTGAATAGCACGCGATGCGCCCAACTCAATATATGGTAATGGTTGTGCAGTTACACGCAAGCCAATTAACTTAGCGTCTGGAACTGATTTATAGTCATCTAATTGACCAGCAAAAGCTTGATATTGCCAAGGCCCAATCCAAGATAACCATTTTGTATCAAAAGCATTTTGTACAGCACGTTGTGCAGTTACACCATAAACCGGACGACTAGCATCACCACGAATTAAGCTACCATCATGGCCAGGCCCCCACCATGTTGGAATTTGACCCGCAACGACCCACTGATTCCAAAGTTTACCAGCAACATATGAACCTTCAACATTCACATCTTGACCATTATCAATTTGTGGATCTTTTTCTGCATTTACTCGGATTTTTGCATCCCAGTTTTCACCACCCGCATTAAACTCTAAAGAACCTTGATATTGAGCTTTTTGGTTATCACCAAATGCTTGCGGAATATTTTTGCTATCGGTTTCAGCAAAAGCGCCCACTTTAACCGTATTGTTATCTGCTTTTAATGCATCAAGAACTGAATTAATAACTTTTTGTTGAGCTGGATGCGTCACTTGTGCTTGAGAGAGTGCTCTCTGGATTTCATCACCACTTAACGGCCAAGTTGAGGTGCTAATCTTGATAACACCTTGTTGATTCAACCAATTTAAGTCTGTACGTAAGTCCTCATTATTTAGCACTAAACCTTGTGCAAAAATAGCGGATGAAGCAGTTGCCAATATTGCAATCGAAAGTGTTTTTCTTAGAAACATGCCAGCCAATTCTCAAAGTTATTTATGAGCAACACCTTAAATTTTTTATCACAACTTTGCAATTGTTAAACTGTGCAATTACATTTTTTAACGCTATCTTAAGATTAGTGTAGATAGGTAAGTTTTTGAGATATAAAAGTAATAAAAAAAGGCAGTATAAATACTGCCTTTTTTTGTCTTTAGAAGATTAACCTTCTTTACGACGCATGTGCGGGAATAAAATTACATCGCGAATACTTGGTGCATCGGCAAATAACATGACCAAACGGTCAATACCGATACCTTCACCAGCTGTAGGTGGTAAACCATACTCAAGCGCTTCAACGAACTCTGCATCGTAATGCATTGCTTCATCATCACCCGCATCTTTCTCTGCAACTTGGGCTTGGAAACGTTCAGCTTGATCAATTGGATCGTTTAACTCGCTGAAACCATTTGCCAATTCACGACCACCGATGAAAAACTCGAAACGATCAGTAATATGTGGATTGTCATCATTACGGCGAGCAAGTGGAGATGTTTCAGCTGGGTATTCAGTAATAAATGTTGGCTGACGAAGTTTAGTTTCAACAGTTTCTTCAAATACGATCGTTTGAAGTTTACCTAAACCAAAACCAGGCTTAACTTGTTCTTTTAACTCTTCACGAATAAATTGAGCAAGGAACTCACGGTCACCAACATTTTCAGGTGTAAACTGTGGGTTATTCTCTAAAATCGCATCAGACATAGAGATTTTCTTGAATGGCCCTTTGAAGCTAAACACTTCACCTTGGTAAGGCACATCAGTTGTACCCAAAATATCCGAAGCCAGCTTTTCAAGCATGTTTTCAGTTAATTGCATCAAGTCTTTATAATCAGCGTAAGCTTGATAAAACTCGATCATTGTAAATTCAGGGTTGTGGCGCGTTGACACCCCTTCATTACGGAAGTTACGGTTAATTTCAAACACACGTTCAAAACCACCAACAACTAAACGTTTTAAATAAAGTTCAGGTGCAATACGCAAGAATAACGGCATATCCAAAGCATTGTGATGTGTTTCAAACGGACGTGCAGACGCACCACCCGGAATCACGTGCATCATTGGCGTTTCAACTTCCATGAAACGTTCATTGTTTAAAAATGCTCGAATACCTGCAACAACTTTGGCACGGATTTCAAAAGTTTTACGTGTTTCTTCATTCACAATTAAGTCAAGGTAACGTTTACGGTACTTAACTTCTGTGTCATTTAAACCATGAAATTTATCTGGTAGCGGACGAAGAGATTTTGTAAGAAGTTCAAAACCTTCAAGGTGAACATATAGGTCACCTTTTCCTGAGCGTCCGATATAACCTTCGGCAGCAATAATGTCACCAAGATCTAAACCTTTAATGGTCTCAAGAATATCTTTTGGTAAACCTTTACGGTCAACATATAACTGAATACGACCTGTCATATCTTGAATAACCATGAAAGAACCACGGTTTAACATGACACGACCAGCAATTTTCACATAGACATGCTCAGCGCTTTCAATTTGTTCTTTCGACTGATCTTTAAATTGTTCTTGTAGATCAGCAGCGTAGTGTTCACGCTTAAACGTATTCGGCCAAGGACTCTTTCCAGTTTCCTTCGCAACATCTTGGATTTGCTTTAATTTGGCATGACGCTGTGCAATTAAATCGTTTTCGGAAATAGTTGGTTCAGAAGTCGATTGAGCGTTTTGTTGCGTCATCTCTGCCTCGATTAAGTAAAAATTAAGTGCTATATCCTAACAGATTGCGGGAGTTTTTCGAATGATTTCAATCAAACAAAAATGAAAAAAGACAATTTTATAGAACAAAACACCACTTTTTAAAGGCAAAATGACTTAGACCAATCGCTAAGATCATTTTTTAAAGCATTTAGTAAAATATAAAAAAATCCAAATAACCTCGATATTCGAAAGGCCCGATTTGCCTTTTATTTTATCAATGAGATTGTGTCGTAAATAATGAAAATTCTATTTTTACATGGCTTGGATTCTTCGCGTGAATCGACAAAGTTCCATGCCATTTTACATCCTGAAAAATTTTGTATTGACGTCGATTATCGTAACTTAAGTTATGCCTCTGTTGAGTACTTTTACCATCAGGTTATTCAGACGATCAAACCAGACTTATTGGTAGGCCATAGCATTGGAGGCTATTGGGCGCTAAAAACTGCTGCTCAACATAAATTAGCTGTTATTGTGGCGAATCCAAGTCTTACACCTAACTTTCGGGCTGACTATCCTCAACTTTCTGAAGACGAACTCACTCTCTCTAACCCTAAAATGGCTTATTTAGAGTTAGGAGATGAGCAACTTGATATGTATCACGTTCAAGAAAAACTTGCCCCCTACATGAACATCGAAACTTTTGAAGGTGGACATCATCGCTTGGCCTATCCTTCACGACTTAATGATCTCATTATGAAAATTTATAAAAAATATTTGGCTTAGATTTATATAATTTGATTTTTGAAAAAATGGTTTTATGCATAAATAAACGAAGCTCTATTTTGCTTCTGCCATTTTTTTAACCACCTCAAAACCTTGAACAAAGCCACTTTTCAACATACCCATATATTCAGGTAAGGTGGCCAATTCAACTTTTAAAGTGGTGATATTATCTTTTTGGGTTAGAAAATATTTTTCTAAGGAACCACTCCACCCTTTAACCTCTTCACTTTCTAAATCTTCCTTACCCTCCTTAATCATTCCTAAATGTTTAAAAATTAATATTTCTGGTTTTTGCATTTGTTCAATGGTAGAAACCATGCCATTTCCTTCACCGTCAAGAAAATAAGTTTTACCACCTATTTGCCAGTCGGTACGCATGGAGGAATCCGGCGCAAAGAATTTCGTCCAAGCGTTATATGTCTCGCTATTCCAAAGTATGTCCCATACTTTTTCTATAGGCGCCTCAATTTCTACTTCATATACTAAATTTTCCATATTTCACTTCCCTGATTTATACCGTCTTAATGACAGCAAATTTTAATTTTGGGTTTTAATAATGACATTCTGTCACATCATAGTTTGTTGTTATTTAGCTTTCGTATGAGATGAATCTTTTAAATTATAAGGTGCTCTTTATTTCAAGATATTTTCATCAATAAAATTAATTTTAAGAATGCATTAGTTATTATTAGTTTATGGCGAAGTTTTGCCTAAATAACCACTTATTTGTCCTAACCTGCCATTCATCTTTGCTTACGAATGATTAAACTCCGTTATTTACTTTACTTTGAATGTAGAACTGCGTAAAAATTTGATATCCGATCAAAGGCACATTGGTTATTATTGACCGGATCGTAGTTACATTATTAATAGATGGAATAGTTTTACTGAAAGGCAGCTTTGAGCAAACTTATCAGTGCGGAGAGTCTCATGAAAAAATATCAATGTATCGTTTGTGGATGGATTTATGACGAAGCGGAAGGTTGGCCACAAGACGGCATTGCAGCTGGAACAAAATGGGAAGATATTCCAGATGACTGGACTTGCCCTGATTGCGGCGTTTCAAAAGCTGACTTCGAAATGATCGAAATCTAAGAACGTAAAATAAAAGGCCATGATCGACATGGTCTTTTTTACGAATATTACCAATCACCGTATTAAATAAATAATTCTAACTCTGGAGAAAAAAATGCATCCTATCGTCATTATCGGATCAGGCATGGCGGGTTATACCTTAGCACGTGAGTTCCGTAAGCTTAGCCCAGAGCAAGAACTTGTGATGATTTGTGCGGATGATGCAGTGAACTATGCAAAGCCAACATTATCAAATGCATTTGCAGGTAAAAAAGCACCAGAGCAGATTCCATTAGGTGATGCTGCTAAAATGGGTACTCAACTCAATATGCGTATTGAGCCTTTTACTTTTGTAAAAGAGATTTTAGCTGAACACCATGAGCTTGTTTTAGAAAAAGATGGTGTAACGTCGAAGCAACCCTACTCAAAACTGATTTTAGCTGTGGGTGCTAACCCAATTCGCCTTGCAATTGCAGGTGATGGTAGCGATGACATTCATGTTGTGAACTCATTGATTGACTACCGCGCTTTCCGTGAAAATCTAGCTCAGCGCAAAGACAAACGTGTTGTTATTTTAGGTGCAGGTTTAATTGGTTGTGAATTTGCCAACGACTTACTGCATAGTGAATATGACATCACAGTGATTGATTTAGCTCCTCAACCATTAGGCCGTTTACTTCCAGGACATATTGCTTCTGCTTTCCAGCAAAATCTTGAGGAAGCTGGAGTAAAGTTTGCACTCGGAACCACTGTTGAAAAAGTAAGCAAAATTAATAATGGCGAAGACTATGCGATCACACTCGCAAACGGACAAACATTGGTTGCGGACCTTGTTCTTTCTGCGATTGGTTTACAGCCAAATATTTCACTTGCTAAAAGTGCGGATATTCAAACGAGCCGTGGAATTATTACCAATGGTTTACTGGAAACAAACCAAGCAGACATTTATGCAATTGGGGATTGCGCAGAGGTAAACGGTACTTTACTTCCATATGTAATGCCGATTATGCAGCAGGCTCGTGCCCTCGCAAAAACACTTAGTGGACAACAAACTGCTGTGCACTACCCTGCTATGCCAGTTGCAGTAAAAACGCCAGCAGCTCCACTCACAGTTTTGCCTGCTCCAGTTGATGTAGAAGTGAACTGGGAAACAGAAGAATTCGACGATGGTATGCTTGCCAAAGCAATTGACAATGAAGGAACATTGCGTGGTTTTGTATTGTTAGGTGCAACTGCAGGTAAACAACGCTTAACTTTAACAAAGCTTGTTCCAGATCTTATTCCACAAGCATAAGGTTTGTATCAGGAATACTCAGTTAGAGAGTATTCCTTTAAGGAATGAATAACATGAATAGCGCCTTACAGTTTAACATTTCACCATACACATCTTTCATGCAAGAAACCAAAGTCAACTTAGGCAATGGAATTGAGTTACATGTAGAAGTAGGTGGAAAGCCAGAACATCCAACCATTTTGCTGATTATGGGCCTTGGTGCCCAAATGCTTTTCTGGCCAGATTTTTTCTGTAAATCGCTGATTGATCAAGGATTTCGTGTTATTCGTTTTGATAACCGTGATATTGGACTTTCTTCAAAAGTACGCCATGAAGGTAAACGCTTAAATACTGTTAAATTGATGGGTCGCTTTGCCCTAGGATTAACTAATCAGGGTGCACCTTATACTCTGCATGATATGGCAGACGATGTGTCTATGCTCATTGATCGTTTAGGTGTAAGCAAAGCGCATGTGATTGGTGCATCAATGGGTGGGATGATTGCTCAAATTCTTGCAGCAAAATATCCAGAAAAGGTTGAGAAGTTAGGGCTTATGTTTACAAGCAACAACCAGCCCTTTTTACCACCACCTTTTCCGAAACAACTTTTGAGTTTAATTGGCAAACCTGAGACACGTGACGAAGAAGGTATTGTTAACCACAGTTTAAAACTATTTCAATTGATTGGTTCACCTGGTTATATCAACCAGATTGAAGCAATACAAACTGCGCGTAAGCTTTATCAACGTAGCTACTATCCTGCTGGTGTACTTCAGCAGTTTTTAGCAATATTATGTACAGGCTCCTTACTACAACTGGACCGTGAAATTAAGCAACCCGCTTTAGTCTTACATGGCTCTCGCGACCGCTTACTTCCACCTAGCCACGGTAAGGCTGTAGCAAAAGCAATTTCCGGTGCTAAGTTTGAATTAATTGATGGAATGGGGCATGATATCCCTGCACATTTTATTCCACAGCTTAGCGGTTTATTTGCGCATCATTTTAAATCATCAGACTAGGACACTATGGCTGCATTACCCTCACTAAGACAGCTATCATATTTAGTTACGTTGTCGGAAACTTTGCATTTTACTGAAGCAGCACGCCGCTCTTTTGTCACTCAATCGACGTTATCAGGCGGCATCATGGAGCTTGAACGTTTATTAGGTGGCGTTCTGGTAGAACGTGATCGTCAGAATGTGCGTTTAACACCTTTAGGTGAACAAGTCGTTGCTCGTGCCCGTGTATTACTAGCAGATGCTCAAGATTTAATGCGTTTGAGCCGTGAAATGAGTGAGCCGTTAACGGGTGATTTGCATTTGGGTGTTATTCCAACCATTGCACCTTTTATCCTGACACGCTTACTTAATGAAGTGCATCAGCAGCTACCTAAAATTCAGCTGCATTTACATGAAGCACAAAGTGAAAAAATTGTAGAGCGTCTTGAACACGGAAATCTAGACATGATTGTTCTTGCTCTACCGTTTGACACTCGAGGTCTAAAAGTCGCTGAAATTTCGAAAGAGAATTTGTACCTTGTATGTAGTAAGCAAGACACGAATGCTCTTCAAGCAAACTCTCTAGATGATCTTGATTTATCAAGATTAATTTTGCTTGAAGAAGGCCACTGTTTACGTGACCACGTTTTAAGTGCATGCCCTATCGGTGAACGTAAAAACGACAACCGTTTAAAAGCAAGTTCTTTACCAACGTTAGTTGAAATGGTTTCTTCTGATTTAGGCTTTACGCTTTTACCAGAAATTGCAATTGAAAATAGTATGATCAAGTTTAATGATCAGATTACTGCAAAACCAATTGAAGATGCTCCGAGCCGTACTTTAGCTTTAGTGACTCGTAAAAGTACACCATTGCAAAGTGAGTTCGATGTGTTACTGCAAATTATGCAGAAAATCACGACAAGAATACATGAATAAAAAAAGGAGTCTTCGGACTCCTTTTTATTTTATTGCGGCGTTAAAGATGCCCACTTAAACACCCAAGCAGATGGCATATTCAAACTATTATCAACAATAATTTTTTCTCTAATAATTTGTGCAATGGCATAATCATTTGCAGGGTCTACCATAACTCGTATTCCTTTAGTCGTTGCACTCGTTACAACCTTGTACCCTTTTGCTTCTAACTGCGACTGAACCGTACTTGCCTTATTTTGATTAGCAGCTAGCGCCACTTGTACCATCCATTTCTTTTCACCATTTTCTAAAATTTCTTTAGCGACAGCTGCATCAAGTTGCTTTTTACTATCAAAATTTTTCTTTTCTTCTGCTTTCTTGGTGTGGGTATCTTCAATTTTCTTTTGGGCTACAAACTCATCTTGTTTTGGTTTTCTTTTTTGAATGATTATTTTTTTATTTTTCTCTCCACTTTTGTTAGCTTTTTCATTAGATGAGTTTACAAAATAAGGATATATCGCTTGATCATCAAACCTTTGAAATACGATGATATCTCCATAACACTTCTGATCAGCATAGGCAGTCACTGGTATTATCCCCAAAAGTATTTTAATAAGTAAACTTCTAATAAAGCATTGCATCTTATTCATTTACCAAAGTTAAGTATATTTAATGCGGCGTATTAAAGTAGATTTCTCGTGATTTGTATATTTTTAAAATTCAATGTTTTATGTAAAAAATCACATATTTTCAAAACATATTGCAGTGCTTCAAATTATTGTCGTTTATCCAACAACCATTTAGAAAAACTAACTAAATTACTTTGAATTTCAGTTAATTAAAAAAGCCGACAAAATGTCGGCTTTTATTTAGTCTTGAAAGTTCATTATTTAATTATTTCCAATAACGCTCTTTGAGCATTATGCAATTTTTCACCCTCTGCTGGCTCAGCACGAATCCAAGTACCATCACCTTGTAGGAGCCATGCTTGTTGATTATCTTGTAAGTAATTCACCAAACCTTGTTGATAAATACGTTTTTTCAATGCAGGGTCTTCAACAGGGAAACACGCTTCAACACGATTAAATAAATTACGGTCCATCCAGTCTGCACTTGAACAGTAAATACGTGCATCGCCATTATTACTAAAATAATAAACGCGAGTATGCTCAAGGAAACGCCCTACAATTGAACGCACTCGAATGTTTTCTGATAAGTTAGGCAAACCTGGACGTAAACAGCAAATCGAACGGATAATCAGGTCAATCTGTACACCCGCTTGAGAAGCTTCGTACAATTTATTGATTAACTGGACTTCGGTTAATGCATTTACTTTAACAATAATTTGAGCTTTACGTCCTGCTTTAGCATTAGCAATTTCTTCATCAATAAAGTTAATGAGCTGAGCATGTAAGGTAAATGGTGCATGTAATAGCTTTTTCAATTTCGCCATTTTGCCCATACCGGTCAATTCTTGGAATATACGGTGTACATCTTCACACAGATCTTTATCCGTGGTCATGAGACCATAATCCGTATAAATTCGCGCATTCGTCGCATGGTAGTTACCAGTTCCTAAATGAACGTAACGTACCAATTTATTATTTTCACGGCGCACAACCATGATCATTTTGGCGTGAGTTTTATAACCGACTATGCCGTAAACAACGACTGCCCCAGCCTCTTGTAAAACGTTCGCTACTTCAATATTTGATTCTTCATCAAAGCGAGCACGTAATTCAATAACTGCAATAACTTCTTTTCCATTACGTGCTGCTTCAGCCAAAATTTGCACAATTTCCGAATCAGCACCACTACGATATAACGTCTGCTTAATTGCTAATACTTGCGGATCACGTGCAGATTCGCGTAGCAATTGAATAACTGGTGCAAAAGATTCAAACGGATGATGCAGTAAAATATCTTGCTTCTGCATTGCCGAGAAAATGCTCTCAGTCTTTTTAAACACTTTAGGCACAACCGGCGTATGCGAGTCATAACGTAAATGAGGACGTTTAAAGTTTGAAACCAGACGAGCTAAATTTACTGGACCATCAACTTTGTATAATTGCTCATCAGTTAAATCGAACTCTTCAAGTAAGTACTCATAAATATGCTGTGGGCAGTTATGGGTTACTTCCAAACGAACTGCACGGCCAAAACGTCGAGAACTTAATTCACCTTTTAATGCTTTAGCTAAGTCTTCAACATCTTCATTCAGGGCTAAGTCTGCATTACGTGTAACACGGAATTGATAACATCCAGTTGCTGTCATTCCTGGGAATAAATCGGACACATGCTCATGGATAATTGCAGATAGCATGACGTGATGTTCTTTACCACCTGTTAACTCATCTGGTAGTCGGACAACGCGTGGTAATGACCGTGGCGCAGGCACAACAGCTAAATCAATTTGACGACCAAAAGCATCTTTACCTTCAAGCGTAATAATGAAGTTCAAGCTTTTATTAACAAGTCGAGGGAACGGGTGTGCTGGATCTAGACTAATTGGAGTTAATACAGGTGCAACTTGTTCCTGAAAATATTTTTTTACCCAAGCAGACTGGGCTGGAGTTAACTCACCACGACGTAGGAAGCAAATATCTTCTTCACGTAGTTTAGGTAAAATTTGCTCATTTAAAATACGATATTGACGCTCAATCGCAGCATGAGCTGTTTCAGATATTTTTTGTAAAACCTGTCTTGGCGTAAGGCCATCAGGGCTGCGGCTTTCATTGCCTAGAGAGAATTGTTCCATCACTCCTGCAACACGAATTTCAAAGAATTCATCGAGATTACGAGAAAAAATGAGCAAGAAATTCATTCGTTCAAGCAAGGGATGTAAAGGGTCTACCGCTTGTTCCAATACACGCAAATGGAAGTCAAGAATAGACAATTCACGATTGATATAACGGTCATTATAACTATATTCTATTGGGGTCGTTGCTGTAATCGCTGTATTCATGTCTAACTCTATTCTCTATCCAGCCAAAATCTCTATAAACCAGTATGCTGCAAAAATATGACAATTTGGTAAAAACTAAAAAATTAACACATCTTTAAAACAGCATTATTCAGGAATCTGGGTGCTATTCATATAACGTAAAATAACGCGTTTTCTATATTGTAGTTTATGATCGTTGCGGTGATCTTGATAATATTTTGGATCAGGCAATAATGCGGCTAAGAAAGCAGCTTGTTCACGCGTTAAGCTTTTAGCACTTTTACCATAATAATGATGAGCGGCTGCTTCAACACCATACAGATTTTTGCCAAATTCAACCGAGTTCATATATACCTCAAGAATTCGGCGTTTTGACCACATCCGCTCCATCATCCAAGTCGCGACTGTTTCTTGGCCTTTACGAATAAATGAACGTTTGTTGTATAAAAACAAGTTCTTTGCAAGCTGTTGAGACACCGTAGAACCACCAGCAACCACTTCCCCCTCTTCATTATTGCGCTCAAGGGCAAAACGGATACCTTGCCAGTCAAAGCCATGATGATGGATAAATTTTGCGTCTTCGCCTGCTAAAATCGCATGTTTGAAATTGTCGCTAATATCATCATAGTCCAGCCACTGATGGACAATTGGCTCTGATGTATCAGACCAATAATCAATTCGCATGAACATGGTCGTATCCACTTCATGTGTCCGCCACCAGACCAAACTCGAAAAAATCCAAAGTTGAATAAGGAGAATCGCCCCAATAAAAATTAACAACACGCGAACAATAAAAGCTTTCATGTTCGTCCTGATCTCCTGTATTCAACTTTTTTCATGTTAAGCTGTAAAGCATGTTCATATATAACAAAAGCATAGCATGACTCAATATCAGCCTCCGCACATTAATCGTAAACTCAATGTACAAACTTGGTGGCTGACCGCCCTGCTCATCGCAATCAATGTAGGTTTGTTTGTCTGGCAAATTCTATCTGGTGTCGATATTAGTGACCCAGCCATGAAAGATGCTATTCATTGGGGAGCTGATTTTACACCACTTACTTTTTCTGGGCAGCCTGAACGTCTATTTACCAGCATGTTTTTTCATTTTGGTTTAGTCCATCTCATGCTCAATATGTGGGCCTTATATATTTTCGGTAATGTTGCCGAGTCACTATTTGGTCGCTTCTATTTTATAGGCATGTATTTACTTGCTGGTTTATTCGGTAGCCTTTTAAGTAGTTATATGACCATTCAAAATGGACATGAATTACTGCAACATTTTGACCAGAGCTTACTTCCCCATGTCAGTGCAGGCGCATCTGGTGCTGTGATGGGATTAGGTGCTGCGTTAACAGTACTTTCTTTATTTCCACCTCTGCCTCATCAAGCCTACATACTTGATAAAAAAGCATTATTAATGATCATGGCAATCAACCTTATTTTTGGTTTTGTCGCAGCGGGTATTAATAATGCCGCACATATTGGCGGCATGGTTATTGGAGCATTCCTTGCACTAATGTGGTACTTAAGCTACGTCAGTAAGTTTAAAAATGTGCTCAAAATTTTAGGCTTATTCGGAGCAGTTGTAATTACAGGTGGTTTTTATATGTACTGTGTCCAACTCAACTCACCTTTACTTCCGCTATGGCATGAAATCATCATTCAGAACCCTGATATTATTCCTTAAGTTACAGCTGGTTTAATTCCCTTAAGCTTTGTAAAGGCGGTAAGTTGCAAAGATAACCAAGTCGATAACGACCAATCAGCGCGCAAACCAGCATCATGCCAAGGGGTAAAATCAGCCATATTTCATAATGCCACTGTATTGCCATATTCATTTTATAACTAGCAATCGCACTAATCACTTCTGCAAAACAGCAGGCTACTATGCCTGCTAACAATCCTAAAAAACCAATTTCAAAACTGAGCATTTGCTTCATTTTATTTTTAGATAAACCAAATGAGCGTAGTAAAGCAACTTCACGGCGCCTTTCATCCATTAATAGATTTAAACAAGCAATCAGTACTAATACGCCTGAAAACCCGACTAAGGCAGCTAATACAGTCACAATTTTGACCAAAACATTCATTAAGCGTTTTACTTCATCCAAGATTCGATCCACATCAATAAAAACTGTATTTGAAAATTGCTGAATAATATTGATCATTTTTGGTTGGTCTTGCTTAGGTACATAAAAACTACCTAAGTAACTTCCAGCATTTTCGTCTAAGGTTTTAGGGGAAAAAATAAAGAAAAAGTTAGGGCTAAAACTTTCCCACTCCACGCTCCGAAAATTCATAACTTTGGCTTGTAATGTGCCTTCGGGTAGGCTAAAGGTCAGCTTATCTCCAATTTGGATTCCCAAACTTTCGGCAGTTTTACTTTCGACTGAAACTTGCCCCACATCATTAAACTGGGCTTGTCCTTTTGTAATGGCATTGTCATTCGGCAATTGATTTGATTGCGTCAGATTTAACTCACGGCGCAAAGAGTTATTTTGTTTTATGGCTTCTTCTGAAAAAGGCACATCATTCTTTGCTACCAGTCGGCCTCGGATGTTTGGATATAACGGCGTACTTTGCCAACCATGTAACTTTAATTGTTGCTCAAAAGGTTTTAAATCGAATGGAGGTAAACCATATACAAATTGATTAGGAGTCCCTTCCGGAAGCTGTTGCTGCCATCGTTGTAATAAATCCGTTCTTAATACACTGAGTACCGTAATTAGGCTTAAGCCTAAAGCCAGTGCAGTAATTTGTAAGGCACTTTGCGAGGGCGACCGAATATAAAAAGACACACGATTTTTCATCTTTTTTAAACTACGAAGCAAGAGCCAAACAACGGTATACAGCAAAATACAAAGAACGATAATTGCAGCCAAAACCATAATGCTGAGCATCAAGTTTTCACTCAACACCAAACTAAAAACAATCAGGCTGCTAATGCCAGCAAAAAACATAAAGAATAATGATTTTCGAGATTTGGCTTCTTCGCGAATCACCCGAATTGGAGGTGTATTTAAAAGCTCCCAAATACTTGGCAAAATAAAACCAAGCAGCACAATCACACTCGTAAAAATAGCGATTGGTAAAGGTCCAAGTAAAAGTGGTATTAGCGAAAAACTTAACTCTAATTGAGGAATCAATTGCAGCATAAGTTGCAGTAGGCCATATCCCATGACTAAGCCTAATAGACTGCCCATCACAATTGAAATCGCACTAACAATACAAAGCAATCCAATATAAGCCCATAAAATTTGGAACTTACTGGCTCCTAAACATCTGAGAAGTGCAATATGATCTTGGTTTTGCTGAACATATCTTTGACTCGTTAAAGCAATGGCAATCCCACACAATAAAATCGTTAAAATATTGGCCAGTTGCAAAAAGGTATCTAGGTTTTCAAGCGGGCGTAATAACCGACTATTTGACTCACTTGCATCACGTAAACGCAAGCCTGCCGTTTCATCTGCTTCTTTAGAAGGTTGATGCTGTTGCTTAAATTGCTTACTAAAGTTCTGAACTTGTTCAAGGCTACCAGCCATTAATAAACGATAGTCAATTCTGCTCCCTGTTTGAATTGCATGAGTTTTAGCAATATCGGCCTGATGAATAATAACCGTTGGAGAAAAACCTGAAAAACCGAGTTCCTGATTTGAATCACGCACAATCACGCCACTAAAAAGAAAGGTACCATCAGCAATAGAAACAGTATCTCCCCTTTTTACTTTTAGTAAATCGGCAGCCCTTTGACTTAGCCAGACTTCACCAGATTGAATCGCTTGAGTTTTTGGCGCAATTTCAAGCTGTCCTCTTAGTGGAAATGCAGGTTCTATCGCTTTTACATTGACCATAACAAACTGATCTTGGGTATGCGCCATCGAACTAAACATGGTCACATTGGTTTGTTTCAGACCCAACTGCTCTGCCCTTTTTTTCCACGACTGTTCGATAGGTTCATTATTCGACAGAACTAAATCAGCACCCAACATTTGCGAAGCTTGCAAACTGACAGCATTTTTCACTTGGTCATTACTAAATTTCAGGGCTGTGGTTGCACTAATCGCAAGCGATAGAGCAATGATCAGTAGATATAATCCACCCGTACGAAAACTTTGTAGGAAGAGCGGCTTTAGAAGATTACGCATAATTTAACCACCCTGTACTGTCTTTAGTCGGCCGTCATCTAACTCAACATGACGCTGACAAAGGGTTGCTAAATTACGATCATGAGTCACTAAAATTAGAGTCGTACCTAACTCTCGATTTAAATCAAAGAGCAAACTTTCAATTTCTTGTGCTGTCTGACCATCTAGATTTCCGGTCGGTTCATCCGCAAAAATAATTTGTGGTTCTGCAATAAGAGCTCGTGCAATCGCCACACGTTGTTGCTCCCCTCCAGATAAGACTTTAGGCGTTTGTTCAACCTGACGACTAAGACCTACTCGATGCAACCAATCTAAAGCTTTTTTCTCTGCGGTTTTATAATCAAAATCTTTACGTAACCGTAAAGGCAACATCACATTTTCAAGCGCACTCAGCTGAGGTAAAAGTTGAAAAGACTGAAATACGAAACCTATATGCTGCATTCTAATTTGGGCACGTTGTTCCTCTGTTAACTGATGAACAGCTTGACCACACAACCAAACTTCACCTTCAGATGGTTGATCTAAAGTCGCCAAAATTCCCAATAATGTTGATTTACCTGAGCCAGAACGCCCAGTAATTGCCACCTGCTCCCCTTCAAAAATTTCTAAATCGATATCTTTTAAAATCGTAAACTGATTTTGGTTAATCTGAATAGTTTGTGTAACTTGATGGGCAGCAATGATGGGTTGTGGCATGATGTAAAAAGTCCTATGTATTCAGAATCAGGGTCGAAGTACAAATGTATAAATCTTTTTTGATTGGTTCTAAAAGCATCATGCTCATCTCATTAAGTATGCTGCCTATGCTTGTATCGGCGAAAACTATTTTAATTTTAGGAGATAGTATCAGTGCCGGTTACGGAATTGATCCCAAACAAGGTTGGGTACAATTACTGCAAAAACGCTTAGACCAACAGTATCCCAAACAACACAAAGTGGTCAATGCAAGTGTTAGTGGAGAAACAACCAGCGGCGCTTTAGCCCGATTACCTAAGCTATTACAAACTTACAAGCCAAATGTAATCGTGATTGAATTAGGTGGAAATGATGGCTTACGTGGTCAACCACCTCAAATGATTCAAAAAAATCTGGATCAGCTCATTCAGTTAAGTCAGAAACAAAAAGCCCAAGTTATTCTTTTTGGCATGAAAATTCCGCCAAATTATGGGGCTGCGTATAGCAAAGCTTTTGAAAATAACTATAAAGTTGTCAGCCAAAAATATCAGGTGAAATTACTACCGTTTTTTCTTGATGGCGTCGCAGGTCAAAAACAGCTTATGCAAAATGACTTGATTCATCCCAATGCTCAAGCACAGTCAAAATTACTTAATTTGGCTTATCCATATATAAAAGGTGCCCTGTAGGCACCTTTTAGTTTTAAGTATTATTGCTAATATGATTAGAAATCAAAAAATGTAACTTCACCAGTTTCTAGCGAATATTCTGCACCAACAACAATTAATTTACCTTGTGCAATCAAGCTTTCAAGCACACTTGAACCATGACGTAATTGATTTACCGAAGCAAAAACGTTTGAACGTACTGCATGACATGAAAGTTTCTTCAAATCATTTTTTAAATCAGTTTGCATTAAAATTTCAACTGATGGACGAACACGGTTCACAATCGACATTAAGTTAGATGATGGTGGCTGATCAGGGTTCATTAATGTATCAATTGTCGCCTGAATCGCCCCACAATGACTATGTCCTAATACAACAACAACTGGGCAGTCATAACGCTCTGCCGCGAATTCAACACTACCTACTTGTGAAGGGGCAACAACGTTACCAGCAACACGAATTACGAATAAGTCACCAAGACCTTGGTCAAATACCATTTCTGCTGGAACACGTGAATCTGAACAACCTAATACAATCGCAAACGGATTTTGATCCTTTGCCATTTCAGCGCGTTCATGATGAGATAAGGTTTTTGCAAGGGAAGTATTTCCATTTACAAATCGTTGATTACCAGCTTTCAGACGATCTAAAACTTCTTGCGCAGTAGGCATTTTATATTTCCATTGTTCTTTCAAGGTTGGAAATCATTTTAATGTGTCAAAATTTGAATGTCACTGACAAAAAATTAAATCCTTTTCCATGAAAAATTTAAAAAATACTTACTCTATTTGAATGGGGAATTTACTGCACATTTCGTACTGTTTAGTGAAAAAATAGACATACTTTGGTTCTCGGATTGACTATAATTTTTCTCCTTTTGATCATTTGGCAAATGACTCATTGGCAAAGTTTTTCAATAATTTTCAAACTCGCTTATGCCTCAAGGATGAAATCTTATGACGACGCTGTTTGTATCAACCAAAACGACCCTAAAGAAAACAGCTATGGCACTTGCCTTGGCTTGTAGCCTTACAACAATAACAGGTGTTTTTCAGACGCAAGCAGCTGATACGATAGATATAAACTTTCAGAATATTTTACAGCAAGAGCGCAGTTGGGCAGGTTTACAAAGTAAAAGTTTAAAAGTCGGCGAGGTTACATGGTCATATAGTGAAGGTGGTTCTACGGCTAAACCGACGTTGCTCCTTATTCATGGATTAGGAGGGAGTCGTGATAACTGGAACCGAGTTGCGCGTTATCTCACAGCAAATTACCACGTTATTATTCCAGACTTACCAGGTAGTGGTGAAACAATAGTTTCTCAAGACTTTGATTATTCTGTTCCAAATCTTGCTGAAAAATTACGTCGATTTGTTGAAGCTGCAAATTTAAAAGGTCCAATTCATATTGCTGGCCACTCACTTGGTGGTTCGATTGCCCTACTCTATGCTGGACAATATCCATTTGAAACCAAAAGCCTATTCTTGGTTGATAGCGGCGGTATTTTCCGTTCTGCAAATACAATTTATTTAAAAGATCCAGCCTACTTAAAACAACTTTTAGTATCTAAAAAAGGGGACTTTAACTATTTGTTAAAGCAAACCATGTTTAATCCTCCATTTATTCCTAAAGAGTTCCTTCAAGCTCAAGAGAAGCTCATGATTAATCAGGCGCCTCAAACGCAAAAACTGGTTGATCAGCTTATTGCACTCAATAAAGTCTACACGCCAGATTCATTTGCAGTGCTCACCAAGACAATCGATGCACCGACACTGATTTTATGGGGCAAGCAAGATAAGATTATTAACGTAGAAGTAGCAAGTGAACTAAAACGACTTTTAAAGAATGCCCAGCCTCCAGTGATTTTAGAGAATGTCGGCCATATGCCAATATTGGAAGCCGAGCAGCTGGTTATTCAACAATATGTACCGTTTTTACTTAAAGTAGAAACAAATCAGTCTTTAAAAACGACTACACCTTAAATAAAACTTCGGACTTGTGAGACCTTATGTCTACCCAACCGCTTATAGAAAAACTCATTGAAGCTCATCTTGATTTTTTAGATGAGGAATTTGCTCAGCCCCAAATCATTCAACAAGAATTTGAGCAATTTTATCATTGGTTGGGTAGTCGGCAACTACAACACCTCTGGACCTTTGAACAAATCCAGCAGCTCATTCAAAAACAGATTTTAGAAACTCCTGCTTCTGATTTTCTGCTTGAACAAATTGCAGAACATATTCGCTTTGCACTTATTCATCCAGCTAATGAAAATACAACAATTGAAGATGTTATTCCTGTTTTAACAATTGATGGAATTGCGCAATACGTTGCAAGTAAAGAAGAGCATCGTAAAAAAATCATTAAAACAATTGTGAATAATCCTGCATTTTCAGCACTCTTGACTCAATTGATTCAACAAACAATGCATGATTACTTAGATGAATCAATGTCAAAACGTGTGCCGGGTGTAGGCCGTTTTATGAAAATGGGGAAATCTGTTCTAGAAACAGTGACTGATTCAAATTTAGACGACACGATTAATCATTATTTGCAAAAGAATATTTTAAAACTGAGTCAAATGAGTGAGCGCGTTTTAAACCAACATTTTGACAATGATAAGCTCTATCATTTTCAGGCAAATGTTTGGCATAAAGTTAAATCTATGCCACTTTCTGTTTTAAAAAATTATATAGAAACTGAAGATTTAACCAAAACGGTTGGTTTAGGACACGAGATTTGGGATCACATTCGCCAAACTGATTACCTGAAACAACAAGTTCATGATGGTATTTACACTTGGTATGTTCGAAATCAGGAACGTAATTTTGACTTGCTACTACGCGACCTTAATATTAATGAAAGTTTGATACAACATGAACTGACTCAGTTGCTTGTGCCGGTATTACAGCAATTAGTTACAACAGGACATTTAAGACGTCGTGCCCGTGTTTACCTAGAGAAATTTTATTATTCTGAAAAAGCATTAGATATTTTAAATAACAAAGGCGCTTAAAGCGCCTTTGTTATTTGTCTTGATTAGAAAGAATATTTTAAAGAAGCGTAATAAGCTCGACCTGGCTCATTGTAAGTTTGGCTGATCGAATTACTGTCTCTTAAAATTTGTTTATCAAACAAGTTGCTTACGCCAACACGCGTACTAATATTGTCTGAAATTTTATAACCCACATTAATTCCAGCAGTGCTATAGCTTTTTACAGTGCTTGGCTTAATCGCAGAATTTGTTCCACCTGAACCAATGCCCGATTCGAGTCTATTTTCAGCAAACTGGCGCGATTTTTGACGGCCATATTGAGTGAATACAAAATTCACATCTAACTGATCTGTAATGTCGTAATCAAAAATTGAGTTAATCGTATAGTTTGGAACTAAAGATAATGGGTTACCCGTTTGTTTATCTTTCGAGTCCATCATGTAAGTAAAGTTATTGGTCCAACGAATATCACCAAAGTCTAACCCCAAACTTCCTTCAAAACCTTGAATTAATGCTTTAGGCGTATTTTCCCAACGTAAGATATTCCACTTGGTATTAGTTACAGCTCCTGTATTTGCATTGGTACTTGAACCATCAACTGTTCCAACAACATTTGTACCAGCCACAATCTTATCTTTATAGTCGTTACGGAACCAAGTTAAGCTCGCGTTGACAATATCTTTTTGGAACTGAATGCCTAACTCTTTGTTTACCGAAGTTTCTGGTTTTAAATCACCATTACCTTGCAATAAGCAACGCGAATCAATATTGGCCGGACAACCATTGCCGTTCGTACTGAGTAAGTATCCTTCGGCATTTTGATACATGTTTGGTGCTTTATACGCTTTTGCTACCCCACCTTTTAAAGTGAAATAATCATTGAGTCTTTGAGTAATGTTTAAGCTTGGGCTCCAATTAGAACCAGATTTGCTGTGATCATCGAAACGCAAACCTAATACGGCATCGGTGCTGTCGGTAAGTTTTAAGTTATCTTCGATATATGCAGAAGCAATACGTGATTCCATTTTACTGCGATTGCCTTTAGCTAATTGATCGCCGTAACCTGAACCGCTGCTGTCTGCTCCCTGATTTGTCGAAATATTATCTTTAAATCTGTCCTCAACCCATTCAGTACCGAGTGTTAATACGTGTGGTACATAATATTCAAAAGGAATATTGGCTTCACCATTTAAACGAAGAGTCTCTAAGCGTGAAGTGGCTTTGTCATCCAGATTATTAATTTTTCCTTCTGTGCTGCCGCCAAGACCTTCAGGAAGGCGTTTGTTGTGGGTTTTATCATATTGAGCAACTAACTTACTCTTACCCCAAGACCAATCCCCTTCGTGCGTTAACGCGTAGCTATCGCGGTACATGGTATTGGTTTCTTTACCAATAAGTTCCGAAAGAATCGCATCCGCTTCAGCATTTGCATTTAACTGAGAGTCACCAGAATAAATATTACCCTGTTTGCTAGAAGAGACATCGAGCAAGATAGTTTGTTGATCTGTTGCCTGCCAAGCTAAACGTCCTGAAATATCTTTATTTTTAACGCCTTCACGGCCAGCTGCATTACTGCCTATTGATTTATTAATATCGACATCATCAGCTTCTGTTTTATTGTAATTACCATATAAACGATATGATAAAACATCTTTAATCAGTGGTCCACTTACGTTAAAACCAACACGATTTGATGCACCTTCTTTAGAGTCTTCAGGTTGTGAAGTATAAAACTCTACTGAGCCATGGGTTTCATTCGTCACTTTTTTAGTAATGATGTTGACTACACCACCTGCTGCACCCGAACCATATCGAGCTGCGGCTGGTCCACGTAAAACTTCAATTGATTCGATTGCTTCTGCTGGGACCCAGTTTGAGTCACCTCGTGTATCACGCTCTCCTTTCCAGCCATAACGAACTGAATTACGAGAGTTAATCGGTTTTCCATCCACTAAAATAAGCGTATTTTCTGGACCCATTCCACGAATATCAATTTGTCGATTATTACCACGCTGCCCCGTTGCACTATTGCCTGTTAAATTGACACCCGGCATACGACGCACATAATCAGAAATATCATTACGGACTGGTAGTTTTTCTAAATCTTCTTTGGTAATAACCGATACACCGAGCGATTGCTTCACTTGCTCTTCAGCTGTTACGAAAATTGTTTCCAATTTCACAGGTTCAGCAGGCTTTTCTAATGCTTGTTCAGCTTGTTCTTGCTCATTTTGTGCAGCATAAGCCATAGACATCATACTTGCCAGTACTGAAACAGAAAGCACTGACTGGATAATACGCTTCGACATAAGTATTCCCAATATATTGATTTATTAAACATCTCTCATTTTAAGTTCGGCATTGTAACAAATCTAAATAAAATTACAAATGATATTGATAATAATTATCATTATTTATATTGAATAATAAAAAAACCTCATTGCGAGGCTTTTTTATGTCACTTTTCAAATAATTTGATTATTTGAAATAAGCACCTTCAGCTTGCGTATGGTCAGTTTGGTCAACCACACGTTGAAGCTCTGGAATCTGCTCTCTTAAAGTCGTTTCAACGCCCTGTTTCAAGGTCACGTCAATTGCAGAACAGCCTTGGCAACCACCACCAAATTTCAATACAGCTGTTAAACCATGTTCTGCATCATCTTGTACTTCTACCAAGCTACAATTTCCGCCATGCCCTGCAAGACCTGGGTTAATTTCTGCT
The DNA here is from genome assembly GCF_054823985.1 of Acinetobacter sp. GN11. Taxonomy (NCBI): domain Bacteria; kingdom Pseudomonadati; phylum Pseudomonadota; class Gammaproteobacteria; order Moraxellales; family Moraxellaceae; genus Acinetobacter; species Acinetobacter sp. GN11. The sequence goes on from NZ_JRVL01000006.1 coordinate 28,063, forward strand.
TGAAGAATGTAAGTAATACGTTCTTCAATTGATGCATCTGGACCAACACGTGGAACCTTAGAATTTGGTGCACGGAAAGTAAGCTGGCCACCAAAACGGTCTTTGTTGTAATCAATTACTGCATCTAGAAGATAAGGAATAGATGGTGCATCAATATAGGCAGGAAAATCAGGATAGTCCTGTTTATAATCCGTTGGGATCACTTCTTCTGGCGCACTATATGCCATGCAACATTCTGCACGTGGCGTACCCGGATGTTCAACAAAAACTCGAACGCCAATTCCCGGAGTATTTTGCTTCGTTAATAAATCGTGCAAATACTCTTGTGCAGATGGTGTAATCAAAAGGTTTGGAATTTCTTCTGCAACAGCAGTGTTGGTGTTCTCAGTCGACATAACAATATTCCTCAAGCTGATGCCTTTATATTAACCGAAGATGAGGGGGATTTAAAAAAAATCAACTAAATTTGTCGGATTTATACACAACAGGGTTTCAACTTAAGTTTTTAATGGCATTATTGAGCCAGTATTGATCATTTTTTAAATATTTCTTATGTTGCATTTGCCATTTAACCATACAGTTACTCTTATTATTATTACGGTCATTATCTCTTTAATTGCTTTTAGCAACCAGAACGTGATGAACCGGCTGATTTTTTGGCCACCTGCAATGCAACGTGGACAAATTGATCGCTTCATTACCCATGGCTTTATCCATGCTGATGGAACACATCTACTTTTCAACATGATTACCCTGTTCTTCTTTGGCAGTATTATTGAAAGTTTTTATCGCCAATATTTTTATGACATGGGTTTTGTGTTGTTCTATTTAGGTGGTTTAATCTTTGCGATTTTACCAAGCTACCTACAACATAAAAATGATGCGAATTGGGCAAGTCTAGGCGCTTCGGGAGCTGTTTCAGCCGTTTTATTTGCTTATATTCTGTTTCAGCCATGGAAGCTAATTTTTGTATTTTTCATTCCTGTACCCGCTATTATTTTTGCAATTTTATATATAGCGTACAGTATTTGGGCTGGTAAACGCGGCAATAGTCATATCAACCATAGTGCGCATTTGTGGGGTGCGGCTTATGGTGTCATCGTAACAATTTTACTTGAACCAAAAGTTATTCCGCATTTCTTAGACCAACTAACTCGCCTTCCTTTCTAAACAAAATAAATTAAAGAAAGGCCCCTTGTGGGCTTTTCTTTTTTTCTCATTAATTTATCACTATAAATTCTCAGTCTTTTTTCTGATTATCTTTGATCTTTTCTTTGTTTTGATTGCAAAAACCATCTGATTAAACTCGTGCCAATTCTTTTAATAATTCAGATGATACAATGACGTACAAAGCAATTTTATCTAGCCTTTCCATTGCTTTATTTAGCTTATCTTTGGCTGCATGTAATGATAACGATAATCAAGAAAATGTAGCAACCACACCTAAGCAACCGAATATCTTATTTATTATGGCTGATGACTTAGGCTATTCCGATTTAGGGGCTTTCGGTGGTGAAATTCACACCCCTAATATTGATAGTTTGGCTCAAGAAGGCCGCCTTTTAACGGATTATCATACTGCTCCGACTTGTTCTCCAACACGCTCTCAACTCATTTCAGGGACTGACCACCACCTCGCAGGTATTGGGGCAATGGCTGAACTCACACCAGAACATTTGAAAGGACAATCAGGCTACGAGGGATATTTAAATGAACGCTCTCTATCTATCGCACAAGTACTTAAAGATAATGGTTACCGCACGTACATCAGCGGTAAATGGCATTTAGGGCTAACAGCTGAGACGAATGCACACACAAAAGGTTTTGATCATTCATTTACCTTATTACAAGGTTTAGATCACCACTTTAAGCAAGCGCCAAGTGCGTTTAAACGAAATTCAACTTATACAGAAGATGGCCAAATTATTCCTGTTTCAGCTTTGCCTGATGACTTTTTCTCGACAAATTATTTTACCGATAAATTACTGAGCTACTTAGACTCAGGCAAAAATAGTGGCAAACCGTTCTTTGCTTATGCTGCCTATACGGCGCCTCACTGGCCAATTCAAGCACCTGCTGAATACCGTGAAAAATATCGGGGGGTCTATGATGTTGGTTACGATGCAATTCGTAACGCACGTATTGCTAAGCAAAAACAGCTTGGAATTATCCCTGCAAACTTTGAGGCAGCAGAACCAATTGCGACTCAAAATGCCCCGCAAAAATATGGAAAATGGGATGAATTAACAGCAGAACAAAAGGCACTAGAAGCCCGTAAAATGGAAATCTATGCAGGCATGGTAGAAAACCTTGATGCTAACGTCGGCCGCATTATTCAATACCTTAAACAAAATAATCTTTATGACAACACTTTAATTTTCTTTGTTTCCGATAACGGTGCCGAAGGTTTTGTACGTGGTGGATATGGTAGTGAATCTGGTTTTGATAACTCTGTAGCAAATGTGGGCACACCTACTTCGTATCACTATATTGGGCCACGTTGGGCCGAAGTAAGTGCTGCACCTTTTCATTTATGGAAAGATACGGCTGGTGAAGGTGCAACGACGGCCCCTGCCATTGTGAAATTACCGAACCAGAAAAAAGCAGAAGAAACCAATCATAGCTTTGCATCTGTACTCGATGTTTTCCCAACCCTATTAGAATATGCTCATATTCCAGTGCCTCAAGGCCAATACAATGGTCGTACCATTAATACGCCATCAGGGGTTTCATGGAAGCCTTTACTTGAAAATAAAACCACTACCATTCGCCCTGCAAATTTTAGTTTTGCCGATGAACTACATGGCAGCAAATATGCCAAACAAGGTGAATGGAAAATTGCAGTTCAAGGGCGCCCTGAGTTAGGCACAGGAACTTGGGAGTTGTATAACATTGCCACTGATCGTGGAGAAAATCACAATGTTGCACAGCTGTACCCAGCAAAAGTGCAAGAGTTGTTATCGGTCTATCAAAAATATACTGAGAAAAATGGTGTGCAGGAATATAACGCCAAATGAGATTAAAACCATTTTTAGTTACCACAATCAGCCTGTCTTTTATGACGGGCTGTAGTCAATCTTCACAAGTTTCTGAATCAGCGCCCTCGTTGCAGCAGCAAACTTCTTTAGCTGACTTAGGTTCTATTGAAAAGTGTAAAAACTACTCTGGACTACCCAAAGGTTGGCTCAAACAGCCTACAGCTGGAATGGTTTTAATTGCCGATGGACATTTCAATTTTGGTTCTGAGAAAGCCTATCCCGATGAACTGAATTTTGGAAAGAAACAAAGAGAAGTCAAAGGATTCTGGATTGATCAGACTGAAGTTACGGTTGCTCAATTTGCAAGCTTCGTGAAAGCAACGAGCTATATTACCGATGCCGAAAAACAAAAGCAGGCTGCTGTTTTTTCACCAGATCCTCATCATCCACAGCAATGGTGGCAGCTAAAATCAGGATATACATGGAAAACCCCAAATGGCAGTAATGGTGCTGTAGCTAATCCAAATGAACCTGTGCGATATGTGAGTAAAAACGATGCTGAACATTATGCAGTCTGGCTTGGACATGATTTACCAACGGAACTAGAATGGGAATATGCAGCTAAAGCCAACTCAAAAACTGATACGCCCTTACATCAAGCCCCTACCGATGAACACCAACATCCACAAGCAAATTACTGGCAAGGCGAATTCCCTTTTCAAAACCTAAATCAAGATCACTTTAAAGATGTAGCACCCGTTGGATGTTTTGCGGCAAATAATTTCAAACTATTTGATACGATTGGAAATGTATGGGAATGGACATCCTCTCCTTATCAAGGTGCTCATGACCAACATATGGGAAATTATTCTGATTTAAGACAACAAAAAATCGCCAGTACACAATATGTAATTAAAGGTGGATCTTTTCTATGTGCTCAAAATTATTGTTCACGTTATCGAAACAGTAGTCGCTATCCGCAAGACTTTGATTTAGCAGCAACCCATGTTGGCTTTCGAACAATTTTAAGATCAGATTAGTTTCTTTTAATTGGAATTAGTAAATATATTTTTAACGAAAATTAGATCGAAAAACAATCAATATATTTCTATAGTACAAAGGAGAATGATAAAAAAGTGAGAACATGATGAAAGCATTATTTCTCTGTGTAGCAGCAATTTTCACAATGTCATTATCAGCCTGTGCAGTTCATACACGGGAAGGTAGTATTGTGATTGATCCAGATTCACCTTATCACAATCATCCCGGAGACTTTTGCCCACCAGGACAAGCGAAAAAAGGACGCTGTTAGAAACACTCATTCTTAAAGTAATTTTGAAGTTACGTTAAAGAAATAGAGTTTAATTGAATGATAAAGTGAGTTTGAAAATGGCGGGTTCCAACCCAAAAATAGATGGGATGAAACTAGAAAATTATGGTGCAAAAAAATCACCATATCCCCAAGATTTTTAAAAGACAATCTTATGTTGTCTTCTATCTAGTTTCATCCCAATTCTTTCTTATTCCGTCTGACTTTTCTTATCTTTTAATAAAAAAGTCTAGTTTTTAATCATTTCTGCATCTGTATTATTGATACATTTTGAACATTTTGCCTTCAGGTTAAAACCGATGTATTTGCTTAATACAAAATAATCATTTATGTAACGTAAGTCTATAAAAATGTTCTAAAAATGTGAAAAAAATTAAGATCAAAATGAGATGAATTTATCATAATAAATCGCTCTTTCATGTTTCATCACATAAATAATCAATATTATTTTGTCAGTTATTGCCACTCGTTTCCTTTCATTGGCATAGATAATGTATACATCTGTATATTAACCCAGTCTTATAACGAGATATTTTATGTCCAGCACAAGTCAAGTCGAAGGTCTACAATTTCCAGTACATGCCTCAACCAAAAAACAAAGCACATCTCTTACAGGCCAAGAGATTTTGTCAGAGGCTTTATCTGTTGTAGATAATAAAACCGCGCAACAAGTGCTGAATGAAAAAAACTGGCGGAAAAACTACCCTATCTATTTTAAAGCACTTGTTAAACAAGGGATCTCAAATAGTAGCAACCCAATTACTATTGCTAAGCAAGGTTTGCATAAAGCTCACCATATTTTTGACTATTATCGTGATAGTAAACATTACCTTTTAAAAGATGCGGTTCATATTGCTTCATCAACACCACTTCATACAGTAAAAATTAAAGGTGAAAGTGAAGCAGCTCCAGAGTGGTATGTACCTTACAAAGGACAAAAACTCAGTGGACAAAGCTTGCTAGACCAAATTCAACGTTGGGAAGAGGCTGGTATTATTGAACCAAGTCATGCAAAAGCTTTGCGTGAAGCTACTGCACACCCAGAATGGTTTGATTTATCTGACCGTACCATGGTGTTGTTTGGTGCTGCTTCAGAAGCAGGCCCCCTGCCTTGGTTAGCCAAATGGAAAGCGAATATTATTGCTGTCGACTTACCAAACCCACGTGTCTGGGGCAAAATTTTAAATACGATTCAACAAGGAAACGCAACTCTGATTGCACCAAGTGCTGAACAAATTGATTCATCAGCAAAAGTTTCTGAGTTAAAGGATAAATTGGGCGCAAATCTATTGACTCAATTACCAGAAATTGCACAGTGGTTAGTCCAGTTTCCACAAAAGTTAGATTTGGCTGCAATCGCCTATTTAGATGGCGAAAAGCATGTTCGTGTTTCCATGGCAATGGACAGTATCATGCAATTTGTAAGCGAGCATAAGTCTGATACGAGCCTTATGTTTATGTGTACTCCAACCGATGTTTATGCGGTTCCTAAAGAAGTAGCCAAAGCTGCTCAACAAAAATTTAAATCACGTACAACACTACAAAAAATGGCGGTAAAAGGTGTTTCCACACTTTCGTTAAACCGTTTTTTTCAAGCGCCATATCAAGACTTGATTGATTGTGAAAATGGAAAAACTTATGGTATTGCCGACTGTCTAGTCGTTGAGCAAGGGCCAAATTATGCATTGGCAAAACGTATTCAACAATGGCGTGCTATTTTGGCCCGTCATCAGGGACAACACGTAAGTATTAATATTGCTCCATCTACAACCACTCACTCTGTGACTAAAAACCCATTATTGAAAGCAGCTTTTAATGGTGCAGAGCTTTTTGATGTAGAAGCATTTAGCCCTGAAACCACCAATGCCATTATGGCGGCAATCTGGATTCATGACTTAAGAAATGAGTCTTCTGTAGCAAATCCTGAAACTGAGCTAGACCATCCGCTTGAACTTATGATGGAAGGTGCCAACCACGGCGGATTGTGGCGCGTTGCTTATTTAGCAAGAACCGCCCTGCCTTTTGCTGCGATCTATGGCTTCGCCACCGAAAAACTACCTTTTGGAAAATCATCTAAAAAATAATTTGATTGAAGCCCAATTCTAGAATTGGGCTTTTTTCTGTGTTTATTTATTTTGAAAGTGTGAAAGATATTTTTGCATTTCATTAGATGGCACCATACCGCCTCCTGTCGCCCATACCACATGATTTGCCTGCTGCAACTGTTCAGCTGATAGTTGATGTAAAGCCAAATAATCAGGACTCGTCTGAACATAATATGGTCCCATCATTCCTGCCACCGCTGAAGGCTCAAGCTGAATATTTTCAGTTTGATTTAGAAGCGCTATTAGTTCATACAAACGTTCATCATGAATCGTGTAGTAACCATCAATTAGCTGTTGCATAGCACGTCCAACAAAACCTGAAGCACGCCCTACTGCAAGTCCATCTGCGGCGGTAACGTTATCGATGCCAATGTCATTTACTGAAATCTGATCATGCAAGCCTGTGTGCACACCAAGTAACATGCAAGGCGAATGTGTTGGTTCAGCAAAAATACAATGTACGTGCTCACCAAAAGCCAGTTTTAACCCAAAACTCACGCCACCTGGGCCACCACCGACGCCACACGGCAAATAAACAAATAATGGGTGCTCAGCATCAACTGTAATTTGTTTTTGCTCAAATTGCTGTTTTAAGCGTATTCCTGCAACGGCATAGCCTAAAAATAATGTTTTTGAGTTTTCATCATCAATGAAAAAGCAGTGTGGATCTTGTTCTGCGGCTTTTCGTCCCTCTTCAACCGCTACACCATAGTCACTGGCATATTCCACAACATTGACGCCCAGTGAACGTAGTTTGTCTTTCTTCCACTGTCTCGCATCGGCAGACATATGGACTGTGACTCTAAAACCCAGTTTGGCGCTCATAATACCAATCGAAAGCCCAAGGTTACCTGTAGAGCCTACTGCAATTTGGTACTTAGAAAAAAACGTTCGAAATGAATCTTGATCTAACTTACTGTAATCGTCTTCCAACTTAAGAAGCTCTGCCTCAATTGCCAACTTTTCGGCATGAGCCAAGACTTCATAAATACCACCACGTGCTTTAATTGAACCTGAAATAGGTAAATGGCTATCTTTTTTTAGCCAGAATGCTCCATTCAGCTGCACTTGTTCTGTTGTAGAAAGTGCCTTTTGCATGTTCGCAATTTCAACGATATCTGATTCAATTTTTCCATGTTGAGCTTGAGTCTCAGGAAATACCTTTGCCAAATAAGGTGCGAAACGCGCTAGCCTTGCCTCCGCGTCACTTACATCCTCAGCGGTGAGTCCAACTTTTTCTAAAGCTTCTGTTAAAGGATAGCGATGAGGTGTAAACCAAAATGTCTCTTGATAGGCTTGCAGTGTCTCAATAAGTGGAAATTGTTGTTTTAGCTGATCTATTTGAACCGCATCCATAATCTATCCTGATATCAAAGTTTTAAGCCCAGCTTTTGGAGCTGCTTGATGCTCTATAACGACTTGTTAATTTATAATTGAATGTACATGAAAATAGACTGAACTTTAAAAAGAAACAAATAAAAAAGCCACTGTTTTCAGTGGCTTTAATTTTTTAAATGCTTTTATACAAACTGCAAGAATAACCAGTACAAACCGCCTGATAAACAGATTGTTGCAGGAAGTGTAAATACCCATGCAGATAAAATTGTTTTCACTGTATTGAAGTTTAGGCCTGATCTATTCGCGACCATAGTACCTGCAACAGCACTGTTTAAAACGTGTGTTGTTGAAACAGGCATACCTAAACCATCGGCAGCTGCAATTGTACTCATTGCTACAAGCTCAGCAGACATCCCCTGGCCATAAGTCATATGATGCTTACCAATACGCTCGCCTACAGTCACAACAATACGTTTCCAGCCCACCATGGTGCCTAAGCCAAGTGCCAAAGCAACTGCTACTTTCACCCAAGTTGGAATGTATTGTAAGAATGAATCCAAGCTACTACGGTATTCTTTCACAAGTTTTTCTTGTGACTGATCCATTTTTGGTAATGCATTCGCTTTGTCCAAACGTTTAAACGAAGTGGTGCTTAAATACATGTCATTACGAATTTCACTAATCGCAGCTTCTGGAATATCTTTTAAGTTGTTATAGCTAGAAACTCGCTCACCCAAATGATCAGTCATGCTTGCCAATGCAGGCACTACTTCTGGAGTTTGCTGTTTAGTTTGAATATATTTAGTCAGAATAACACGTGCTTTTTCATCGGTTAATTCTGGCTTATTTTGATTCAAAAATACGGCAGTTTGAGAAGAAAGCTGATGGAATGATTGAACTTGTTGTGTATCAAGGTTTTTATTTAATGAATAAGCCAACGGCACCAGACCAACCAAAATCAGCATGATGAGACCCATACCTTTTTGACCGTCGTTAGAACCATGTGCAAAACTTACACCTGTGCAGGTGAAAATTAAAATTGCACGAATGATTGCTGGTGGTGGTTTGTTACCTTCTGGTGGCTGAAATAATTCTAATTGGCGTTTAAAAACAGTTTTAACCAACAAGAATACAATCGCTGCAAAAGCAAAACCAATTAAAGGCGAAAATAATAAAGCCTTACCGACTTTAATCACCTGATCCATATCAACACCGCTGGTTGTTACGCCAGTCGATGCACTCAACAGATGGTTCATAATGCCCACACCCAAGATTGAACCAATCAAGGTATGAGAGCTAGAAGCAGGAATACCCAAGAACCAAGTACCCAAGTTCCAGAGAATCGCAGCAATAAGCAGCGCAAAAACCATTGCGAAACCTGCACCGCTACCCATGTTCATAATCAGTTCAACAGGCAACAATGCAATAATGCCGTAAGCGACTGCGCCGCTTGCAACCATTACCCCAAGAAAATTACAAAAACCTGCCCACATGACTGCAACTGGTGCAGGTAAAGCATTGGTGTAAATCACTGTTGCTACTGCATTTGCAGTATCGTGGAAGCCATTTACAAACTCAAAGCCTAAAGCAATCAAGAGTGCAGTAGATAAAAGAATAACCGAATAGAGACTCAAAGGTGGAACATGTGCTAAATCAGCACTCACCTGAAATCCAATATAAATAAGTGTTGCAACAATAATCGTCAAAAACACCGGCATAAAAAACTTAGGTGTTGGGACATGTACATTCGTCGATTTGACTTGCAGGTTTGCCGCAAGTTTTGAATCCGAAACAGGGGGTAGATTAGAATTCATGCAGACGGTAAGAGGATAGAAAAATCCTCTGTATTCTTAAATTAAATTATGACAATTATATGACAAAGCGGCGCGTGATGAAGTCAATTTTTCATATTTTGACCTCATTTGATGCACCTTTCCTCTATAAAATTTATTTTTTTATTAAAATACAATAATTTATAT